>JAPKAF010000095.1 GCA_028825365.1 Flavobacteriaceae bacterium
TTAATTACACCAGTACCTTTTGTTAAAGTTAAAAATCTACTTGTGTAACCCATTAAGCCTCTAGTTGGTGCATGAAAGATTAATCTTTTTTTATCTTTTCCAGTATCTTTAAGATCAAGTAATTTACCTTTTCTTCTATTCATTGAATCAATAATTTTTGATGAAAATTCTTCATCTAGATCAACAGTAATTTCTTCAATGGGTTCCATTCTGTTTCCATTTTCATCTTTTTGATATAAAACTTTTGGAGGGCTTACTGTCATTTCAAAACCTTCACGTCTCATTTGTGTTAATAAGATTTCAAGCATTAATTCACCACGCCCACTAATTACAAAAGCATCCACATTATTATTTTGAGAAAAGGAAATTCCAACATTATTCTGGGCTTCAGTAACTAACCGGTCTCTAATTTGAGTACTTGTTAATTTTTTACCCTCTGTTCCAGCTAAAGGAGAACTATTAACACTTATAGTTATAGACATAGTTGGAGGATCAATTGGTGTTGCAGGAAGTGGTTCGTTTACTTCTGGGTCACAAATTGTATCAGCCACGTTAGCTTTTTCTAAACCTGCAATTACAACAATATCACCAGCTTCACCAACTTCGATTGGCACTTTTTTTGTTCCTTCGTATCTAAAAATTTTAGTTAATCTACCTTCATCAACTATTTCACCCTTAAGATTTATTGCTTTGATAGGTTGATTAGCTTTTGCTGTACCTTGAGATATTTTTCCAACCAGACTTCTTCCTAAAAAACTATCTGCATACAATAAAGTAGATAACATTGCGAAAGGTTTTGTTTTATCAAGATCGTCTGGATTAACATGTTCTAAAATTAAATCTAATAGTGGATGAAGATTTTCTCTTGGTCCATCAACTTCCTTACTTGCCCATCCAGATCTTCCACTAGCGTATAAAACTGGGAAGTCCAACTGCTCTTCGTTTGCATCTAAACTTACAAATAAATCAAATGTTTCATCTAATACTTCGTTAGCTCTTTGATCTGCTTTATCTAATTTATTGATTATAACGATTGGCTTTAAACCTTGTTTAAGAGCTTTTGCTAGAACAAATTTTGTTTGAGGCATTACCCCTTCAGCAGAATCAATAAGTAATAATGCTCCATCAGCCATACTTAATACACGCTCAACTTCTGCAGCAAAATCTCTGTGACCAGGTGTATCAATAATATTAATTCTTGAATCTTTCCAGTTGATTGAAGCAGGTTTAGCTAAAATAGTAATTCCTCTTTCTTTTTCTAACTCACCAGAATCCATTAATCTTTCATCAACAACTTCATTTTCTCTAAATGAACCACTTTGCTTCATAAGAGTATCAATCATGGTAGTTTTACCGTGGTCGACGTGGGCAATAATTGTGATGTTTCGAATATTGTTATTCATAATTTGAGGCTCTTATACATTAATTGACTCATTTGAAAACTTAAAAAAGATGATTATTTCCTTGTTAAATTAGATTTAATTAAAAATTCGCTTCTTGTGATTATTAAAAAAACGTATAGATATCGCTATGAAAATTAGACGTATTAAAGGATTAAGAGCATATCTCCTTAAAATTTAAAAAATCTAAGTACCTGAATGGAAAACTTTAAATTACTAAAAATAGAAGATTCGTTAAAAAATTCATTGGAAAAAATGAAGTTTACGAAGCCAAC
>JAPKAF010000024.1 GCA_028825365.1 Flavobacteriaceae bacterium
ATAATGTTGAGCATCGTTAGGTATAAAGTCTAGTTTATAAATTGGTTCTTTTTCTGCATAGTCAACAAAACTTAATGATTCTAATTCCGAGATCAGTAAATCTATTTTATCAAAGTCAGAGAAAACTACTCTAAAAATTGTTTGAATGCCTCTTTTGTTACTAAAGTAACTAGGTCTTTCAAATGTAGTTACCTCTACATCATTAAATATTGCTGCTATTTCAGGATAGTTAGAAATACTTTCATCCTTACTAATTATATTTTCATCTGGTTGACTTATTTTATCAAAAGACAAAACACTTTCTTTTAATTGGAACATTATAGTTCCATCAAGAAATTCTTCACTGTAAGTTTGTGAAAAGCTATAATTAATTGATAAATAAAAAAGTACTGATAACTTGATGAAAATTTTCATATAATTTAGATTTGGGGAAATAAAAATTTAATTTATTGGTTGATTGCATTTTTTGTAATAAATAATTTCCAGCCAAATAAGGCTAATTGAAATTTATTTGCTTTACTAAGATCCAGTCTTTTTTTAGATAAACTAGGTAGTAAATATTTATTTAGGTTTGCTATAATTTTAAAAATAATCAATTTCATTTTTTTGTTTTAATAATGGTAAATTTATTAATTAAAAATTGATTTAAAGTATATTTGTAAAAAAACAAAGTCTTGAAAAATATATTCACATCATTTGTAATATTATTATGTTGGAGTACTGGTTACTCTCAATTGTTTGTCAATGAAATAGATTCAGACACAGATGGTTATGATGAACTAGAATTTCTTGAAATCAAATCTGAATCCCCTAATTTTTCTTTAGATGGCTACATAGTTGTTTTTTTTAATGGTTCAAGTAGCGGCTCCGATAGCAGTTATCTTACTCTTGATTTAAATGGTTTTCAAACAGACCTTAATGGTTTGTTTTTAATTGGTAATATTAATGTCTCTCCATCAGCTCAATTAATAATTCCAAATAGTTCAATTCAAAATGGAGCTGACGCTGTTGGTATCTATCAAGGATCCGTTGATGATTTCCCAGACTCTACTTTAGCTACAACCTTTAATTTAATTGACGCTTTAGCATATGATACTTCTGATAGCGATGATGATAATTTAATGCAACTTCTTGGACTAAGTTATCAAATTAACGAAAATGAAAATGGTAATAAAACTATTGAGTCAATACAAAGAGCTAATGATGGATCTTATTTTATTACCTCACCTACACCAAGAGAAGTTAATGAAGGAGATGGGGTTCTAACTAATGGTATAAATTTTAGTTTCAATCAAGAAACATATACAGAAGGAGAGCAAATAGAGGTTAATTTCACAACAGAAGAGGCAGTAGAAGAGCCAATCACTATATTTTTCAATCTTGATTATGAGAACTTTGAATCCACTGACTACTCAAATGTGGATAGTGTTACGTTTGATGTAGGTCAAAATTCTGTAATAGTTACCATTGATATTATTGATGATGATATTGATGAGGGAGATGAGGACTTTATGTTTTCTTTATCAATCGATGATGACAATTATTTATTGCTAAATAACAACTCTATAGTCAGGGTTAATGATAATGATTTTACCGTGGCGAACTACGGCACCCCAACAGACCCAACATATAACGTAGTTAGTAATGATTTTCCGGATAATTATTATTCTAATTTAAATGGTTTATCTGGCCAAGATCTAATAGTTGCTGTTCAAGACATAATTTCAAATAATGAGTTAGTAAGAGCACACAGTTATTCTGATATAAAAGATATTTTAAAACAAGCTGATGTAAATCCTGAAAACAGCAATCAAGTTTGGTTAGTTTACACTGAACAGGGAAGGTCGAAAATTGATTTTCAAACTACTTCTAGTAGTACTGGTAAGTGGAATAGGGAGCATACATTCCCTAGATCAAGAGGTGGGTTTAACAGCATTAGTGCAGACTCTTATGCAGATGGAATTGATGAGTATTGGGAAACAAGTATAGATTCTCTAAGGCATGCTAATTCGGATGCTCACGCTATAAGAGCCTCAGATGGTCCTGAAAATAGTTCAAGGGGTAATAAGCATTACGGAGATTATAATGGTCCATCTGGAAACTTAAGTAGTTTCAAAGGGGATGTTGCTAGGAGTGTTTTATTTTTATCTATTAGATATAATGGATTAGAAGTTGTCGATGGTTTTCCGGAGACTGTAGGTCAATTAGGAGATCTTGAGACTATATTGTCATGGGATCAATTAGACCCAGTTGATGATTTTGAAAAAAACAGAAATAATGTAATTTATAATTGGCAAAATAACAGAAATCCTTTTATTGATTTGCCAGATTTAATAAGCTATATATGGGGAGATAACTCTGATGAAGTTTGGATCGATAATTTAAATGTTCATGAATTTAACAATGAACTTACTTTTTTTCCAAACCCAACTAATGGAAGAATATTTTTTAAGTCAGAAGTAGACAAAGTTGATATTTTTTCTTTGTTAGGGCAGAAAATAGTAAGCTATTCTAATGTCGCAATATTAGATCTTAATTTAGAAAAAGGGGTATATTTGATGCGATTATATGATGGTTCTAAATCATCAAAACATAAAATAATAATCAATTAAATTTGAATCATGACTTTAGTTTGGATGTTTTTGGGTTTTTTGCTTTTAGTACTTGGAGGTGAGTTTATTGTTAGGGCATCAATTGCAATTTCTTTAAAATTTAACATTTCTAAAGTAGTTATAGGGATGACTGTTGTAGCATTTGCAACTTCACTTCCAGAACTCTTAGTTAGTCTAAAGGCAGCTGTAAATGGTTCATCGTCCATCGCGATAAATAATGTAATTGGATCAAATATTGCAAATATTGGTTTGGTACTTGGACTAACAGCTATAATTGGAAATATTCCTGTAAGTAAATCTTTTTATAAGCTAGATTGGCCAGTGATGATTTTATTCTCGCTTTTATTATATTGGTTTTTATATAATGACAATCTACTGAGTAGTTTTGAAGGATTAGTACTATGTAGCTTGTTAATTATTTTTTTATTTTTTGTTATTAAATACAATGTAAATGATTCAAGCTCAGAAGAAATTATTGATGATAATTTAAACAATACCTCTGGATTTAAGATATTGATTTGGGTGATTTTCGCATCGTTCTCTTTATACTATGGTGCAGAATGGCTAGTTTATAGTGCTGTTGATTTAGCTGGTTCTATTGGGGTAAGTGAAGCTGTAATATCAGTTACAGTAATTGCTATAGGGACTAGTATTCCAGAATTGGCGACTTCAGTGATAGCCATAGCTAAAAATGAGAAAGGTATTTCAATTGGAAATTTAATTGGTTCAAATATATTTAATATTGGATCTGTTTTAGGATTGACATCTATAATTAAACCAATACTTATCACTGATTCTAGTATTTTAGACAGAGATGTTATCTGGATGTTAGTTTTCGCATTATTAGTTTTAGTTATTTCGTTAATTCCTAAAAAAAATAACATAACTAACCTAAAAGGTTTTCTTTTGGTATTTCTTTACTCGGTATTTATTCTCTCCACTTACATCAACTAAAAAAACCACACATTTCTGTATGGTTTTTTAAATAAAAAGTTATGAAAAATTTTAAAGTGCAGACTTTACTGTTTTAACAATTCTTCCTGCGATTTTGTATGGATCGCCATTTGAAGCAGGTCTTCTATCTTCTAACCATCCTTTCCATCCTTGTTCAACAGTGATTATTGGAATTCTAATAGATGCACCACGGTCAGAAACTCCATAGCTAAAGTCATGAATTGAAGCAGTCTCATGAAGTCCAGTTAAACGTTGTTCATTATACTGTCCATAAACAGCTATGTGTTCTTTTACCACTGGTCTAAATGCTTCACATACTTTTTCGTATGTTTCTTGAGATCCACATGTTCTTAGCAAAGTATTTGAAAAGTTTGCATGCATACCACTACCGTTCCAGTCACCTTTTATTGGTTTTGGGTGATAATCAATGTAATAACCATAATCCTCAGTTAAACGATCTAGTAAATATCTTGCAATCCACATTTCATCTCCTGCTAATTTTGCCCCTTTAGCGAATAATTGAAATTCCCATTGTCCACTTGCAACTTCTTGGTTAATCCCCTCAAAATTTAATCCTGCTGAAATACATAAGTCTGCATGTTGTTCAACAAAATCACGTCCATGAGTATTTCTACCACCTACTGAACAATAGTACATCCCTTGTGGTCCTGGATATCCACCTACTGGGAACCCCAGAGGTAGTTGAGTTTGAGTATCCATTATAAAGTACTCTTGTTCAAATCCAAACCAGAAATCGTTATCATTATCATCAATTAATGCTCTTCCATTAGATTCATGTGGAGTTCCATCTGCATTTAACACCTCCGTCATAACAAGAAAACCATTTTCTCTAGCTGGATCTGGGTATACTGCTACAGGCTTTAAAAGACAGTCCGAAGAATCTCCTTTAGCTTGTTTTGTTGATGAACCATCAAATGACCATACTGGACAGTCCTCTAATTCTCCGCTAAAGTTTTCAATTACCTTGGTTTTACTACGCATGTTTTGTGTTGGCTTATAACCATCTAGCCAAATGTACTCTAGTTTTGATTTACTCATTTTTGAAAAAGATAAAGATTAAATATTTTATAATTATTTTCTATAATAACAATATTATCTGCAATGAATTAGAACAATTAATGAAAATTATCTAGTAATTATTATATAATCATCGTAATAATATTATTAAAAAAACAAAATTACTTTTTTTAATCCCTATTTTATTCTTTTTGTTAATAAAATCTCTTTTTTTTTAATAAATAATATTTATGAATCATAATACTCTTTTTATTATTTTAAACTGTATTAGTTTAATATTTTTGTTATATAAATATTTTTAACACTATGACTGACAATAAATCAAATAATAGATATGATTTAAGAGGTGTTTCTGCTTCTAAGGAAGATGTGCATGCTGCTATTAAAAATATTGACAAAGGATTATTTCCAAAAGCTTTTTGTAAAGTAGTTCCTGATTACCTAACCAACGATGATGATTACTGCATTGTAATGCATGCCGATGGAGCTGGCACAAAAAGTTCACTTGCCTACATGTATTGGAAAGAAACAGGAGATTTTTCTGTTTGGAAAGGAATAGCTCAAGATGCACTGATTATGAATATCGATGATTTACTATGTATTGGTGCAACAGATAATATAATGCTATCCTCTACTATTGGTAGAAATAAGAATTTAATTCCTGGAAGTGTAATCTCTTCAATAATCAATGGAACTGAAGAAATAATTAAAGATTTAAAAAGTCACGGAATAGGGATTTATTCAACCGGTGGAGAAACAGCTGATGTTGGAGATTTAGTTAGAACTATAATTGTCGATTCTACTGTAACGGCTAGAATAAAAAGATCAGATGTTATTGATAATTCGAATATTGTTGATGGAAATGTAATTGTTGGTCTTTCTTCTTTTGGCCAATCGACTTATGAAAAAGAATATAACGGAGGTATGGGTAGTAACGGTTTAACATCAGCTAGGCACGATGTATTTGCTAAATATTTATCTGAAAAATACCCGGAGAGTTTTGATGATTCTATACCTAGTGATTTAATATATTCAGGTAAAATTAAATTAGATCAAAAAATTGATGGCTCACCCCTTGACGCAGGTAAATTAGTATTATCTCCAACGAGAACTTATGCTCCTGTAATTAAAGAAGTTTTATCAAAAATTGATAAATCTAGTATCTGTGGAATGGTTCATTGTAGTGGAGGTGCACAAACTAAAATACTTCACTTTCTAAATGATAATTTACATGTAGTGAAAGACAATATGTTTGATGTGCCAGTTTTATTTGAATTAATTCAAAATCAATCAAATACTTCTTGGCAGGAAATGTATAAAGTTTTTAATTGTGGTCACAGAATGGAGTTGTATGTTAACCCCGATGTTGCGAATAGAATTATACAGATATCAGAAAGCTTCAATATAGAAGCTAAAATAATTGGTAGAGTTGAAAAATCAACAGAAAAGAAATTGACTATAAGTTCAAAATATGGTGAATTTATTTACAAATAACTACTAACCTTTTTCAATTAATATAAATTATTAATTGTTGTATTTTTACATTTCAAATTAAATAATGTTACAAAAAATAAATATAGTAAATCAAAGATTTGACGAGTTAAATGATCTTATAATACAACCAGATATTATATCTGATCAAAAAAAATATGTTAAATTAACAAAGGAGTATAAAGACATAAAGACCATCGTTGAAATTGGTGAAATTTATAAGTCACTTTTAGATAATAGGTCTGAGGCTGAAGAAATAATTTCTAATGAAAAGGATGTAGAAATGATTGAGATGGCTAAGCTTCAATTGGAAGAAGCTAAAAAAGAAATCCCTAAAATTGAAGAAGAAATTAAAGTTCTTCTTATTCCTAAAGATCCAGAAGATGCTAAAAATGTTGTAGTTGAATTAAGAGCTGGAGCTGGAGGAGATGAAGCTAGTATATTTGCTGGTGATTTATATAGAATGTATACTAAGTATTGTGAAGGAAAGGGTTGGAAAATTAATTTAGTGGATTATAACGAGGGTACATCAGGTGGATATAAAGAAATTATTTTTGAAGTTTCTGGAACAGAAGTTTACGGTACATTAAAGTTTGAAGCCGGTGTTCACAGGGTGCAAAGAGTTCCTCAAACAGAAACTCAGGGTAGAGTTCACACAAGTGCTGCATCTGTTATTGTATTGCCAGAAGCGGAAGAGTTTGAAGTAGAATTGGATATGCAAGATGTAAGAATTGAGAGAACAACTTCAACAGGTCCTGGAGGTCAATCTGTTAATACAACCTATTCAGCAATAAAACTACACCACGAACCTACTGGTATGATAGTTAGTTGTCAGGATCAGAAATCATCTCATAAAAATTTAGAAAAAGCTTTAAAGGTTTTAAGATCTAGATTGTATGAAATTGAATTAGCAAAAAAACAAGCTGCAGATTCTGCAAAAAGAAAAAGTATGGTTTCTTCTGGAGATAGAAGTGCGAAAATAAGGACTTATAACTATTCTCAAGGAAGAGTTACAGACCATAGAATAGGTTTGACTTTATACGATTTGTCTAATATTATAAACGGAGATATTCAAAAACTAGTTGATGAACTAATGTTGGCAGAAAACACAGAAATATTAAAAGCTAGTAACGAAAATATTTAAATGAAAAAAGAAGATTTATTAAGCCAGATAATAAGTAAAAAATCTTTCTTGTGTATTGGCCTTGATACAGATATAAATAAAATACCAAAATTTTTATTAGACTCTGATGATCCTATTTTTGATTTTAACAAAAAAGTAATTGATGCTACTAATAAGTATTGTGTAGCGTACAAACCCAATATTGCATTTTATGAATCCCAGGGTCTATCTGGATGGAAAGCCTTAGAGAAAACAATTAATTATATAAACTCTAAATATCCTGAAATATTCACTATTGCTGATGCAAAGAGAGGGGATATTGGTAATACAAGCTCTATGTATGCAAAAGCATATTTTGAAACTCTTAATTTTGATAGTATCACAATTAGTCCTTATATGGGTAAGGATTCTGTGGAGCCATTTTTAGAATATAAAAATAAACATACTATTCTTTTAGCGTTAACATCTAATGTTGGTGCATTTGATTTTCAAACTAAAAAGATAGGTGACAAACCCAATAAGCTTTATGAAGAGGTTATTAAAACAAGTACTAGTTGGAAAAACTCTAATCAATTAATGTATGTAGTAGGAGCAACCAAGGCAAGTTATTTAAAAGATATTAGAAAAATAGTCCCAAATAATTTTCTATTAATTCCTGGAGTAGGGGCACAAGGTGGTGATTTAAAAGAAGTTTGTGATAATGGCTTGAATAATGAAGTTGGACTTTTAATCAATTCATCTAGGTCTATTATTTATGCTTCTAATGACAATAATTTTGATGTTAATGCCGCTAAAAATGCTCTAGAAATCCAATCTAAAATGGAAGCTATTTTAACTAGTAAAGGATTTATTTAATTAATTGTTTTGAAAAAAAAATTATATATATTTCTTTTTACCCTTCTTAACTTTTACTCTTGTGTAAAGCAGGATCAAACAGTCAATTCTGATCAGTTTATTACAGTTCTTGGAACAATACAAGACGCTGGATACCCTCAAATTGGTTGTGAAAGAGATTGTTGTAATAAATTATTTTCTGATAATAAAACTAATTATGTTACAAGTATTGGTGTTACTGATTTAAATAATAACAAGAACTTCTTATTCGAAGCAACTCCTGATATTGGAGAACAAATAAAAAAATTGAATCATAATTTAAATAAAGATTTAATTATAGATGGTATTTTCCTTACCCATGCACACATCGGCCACTACTCTGGTTTAATGTATTTTGGAAGAGAAGCACTAGGTGGATTTAAAATCCCTGTATTTGCAATGCCTAGAATGCTGTTATTTTTAAAAAATAACGGCCCCTGGAGTCAGCTTACTTCTCTTGAAAATATTGATTTAATCCCACTAGAAAATAATATTTCAGTGAATATTACTAGTAATTTATCTGTTGTTCCATTTGAAGTGCCACATCGAGACGAATTCTCTGAGACTGTAGGATATAAAATTATTGGCCCAAATAAATCAGCTCTATTTATTCCAGATATTAATAAGTGGGAATTATGGAATAGAGATATTGTTAATGAAGTTATGTCTGTAGATTATGCTTTTTTGGATGCTACATTTTTTCAAGATGGAGAAATTAATAGACCAATGAGTGAAATACCACATCCATTTATAACGGAAACTTTAAAGTTATTTGAAAATGAATCCAGAGAAGTGAAAAATAAAATTTATTTCATTCATTTTAACCACACCAATATATCATTGGAAACTAACAATTCTGTAATCGACAGTATAGCTGATTTGGGGTATAATTTTTCTCATTTTGGAGATCAATTACCTCTCTAGCATATTTTTTGTACCTTTAAATAAAACCAACATTATGAAAAATTCAAGCTGTAGTTGTAATTGTGAAAGTTGCAAAAATGGAGATTGTAAAAACTGTACTTGTACCTCTTGTACTTGCAATGGGTGTGGCTGTTAAATTAATTTACACCTGGTTGTTTAAGCTTCCAGTTTGTTTTTGATTTCTCAAGGTCAACCATTTTCTTTACATCTTCCAATAATTTTTTTGCATCATATACTATTCCATCTTTAACTGTGTATTTTACACCACCAACTCTAACTACTTCATTATCTTCAGTTAATTTTATTGCACCTGTACCGTATAAGGTTTTTAAATTTTCTAAAGGATTTTCTTCTAGTATAACAAAATCTGCTAATTTTCCAATCTGTACAGATCCTATCTTATCATCCATTTTTAGAGCTTCAGCTCCATTTAGAGTTGCAGATCTAATTACTTCTAGAGGATGGAATCCTGCTTCTCTTAAAAGCTCTAACTCTCTTATATATGCAAATCCATATAATTGATATATAAACCCAGAATCTGAGCCTGTAGTTACTCTTCCTCCTCTATTTTTATATTCATTTATAAAGGTCATCCATAGTCTAAAATTTTCTTTCCATTCAATTTCTTGTTCGGTTCCCCAATAATGCCAGTAAGATCCGTGTGATATTTTACTAGGTTCAAAAAACTTCCATAGTGATGGAAGTGTGTAGTCTTCATGCCATTCTGCTCTTCTAGTCCTTTGTAAATCTCTACTAGCCTCATAAATATTAAATGTAGGATCTAATGTAAAATCTAGAGATAGTAACTCATCCATTACACTGTTCCAGTGATCTGAATACGGTTTCGCTGCTTGTTTCCAAAGCTTACCTGCTTCTTCAAATCTATGTTGTTCGTTTTGATAGTTATAATCCAAAGGATAATTCTGTACTGTCCTGTCATCAAATAATGCTTCTGGTAGTCCATACCAATGTTCCATAGAAGTTAATCCAGCTCTAGCAGAATGTAAAACATTCCATCTTGCAACACTCAATTGTGCATGGTGACACGCCGAACCTAGTCCTAATTTTCTATTTTCATCTAATGCCGCAGCCATAATTTCAGGTTCAGCACCAAAGAATTTGATTCCATCGGCACCTTTTTTAGCATTTGCTCTTACCCATGTTCTAGCCATTTCAGCTGTACTAATTGGTGCATCATTTAATGGATTGAAGTTTTCTCCAGTTTGACCAAATCCAGTATAAGCAAAAATCCTTGGAGCTATAATTTTATTTTCTGCACTTAGTTTTTTTAAATTCAGAGTCCAGTCTATCCCTTTCCCACTTGGCTCTCTTACTGTAGTTACTCCGTGAGCCATCCATAATTTAAATACATATTCATAGTCCGCACCTTGTGCATCTCCTCCAATATGTCCATGCATGTCGATAAAACCTGGCATTAGATACATTCCATTTGCGTTTATTTCAACGCCTCCTTTTTCTAATTTTGGTCTGCTTTTTTCATCTATTTTAACTCCAGGATAACCAACAACTTGAATGTTTGATATTATATTTTTTCTTACAACAATATCAATTGGTCCTCTAGGGGGAGATCCATCTCCATTAATAAGTGTTACACCTCTAATGATTAATTGATCATGTTGTTTGTAATTCATTTTTTCTATCTCAGCTTGTTGTGAAAAGCCTATGTTAAATAATAGAAATGTAAGTATGTATGTTATTTTTCTCATTTTAATAGTTTTAATAATTAGGAACACTTATTTGATTACCAAAAAATAAAGCATTTAAAAATAATTTATTAGTCCCGTACCAGGATCCTCTAAAATTTGGATTATCAGCAAATAATATAACTCTACCACTTCCAACTTTAGATACAATTATCGAAGCAGAATTTTTTATGAAATTATTTAAATTGTCTTTTGAAACAAAACCATCAATGTGAGGATTTTTATCGTATAAAGAAACATTTGAATAATGATTTTTTGATGGTTTAAGAAATACATTATTATTTTTATAAACTGGAATTTGACCATCTCGATAACCAAAAGCTATTGGGTGAGTTAAATCTATATTAGTTTTAAATATAGTTCCTCCAATTTTTTCTTTTCCAATATGCTCACTTGCCTCTACATAGGGCAGTCTTTTAAATTCTTTTAATGAAGACGAGTCTTTTAAAACTGTTAGTGACTCATTCACTATTTTTTCTTTAATCACCCATTTAGACGCGTTAGCTATAGTTATTAAAGTATTTCCCTTTTTCACCCAGTTCTTTATTTTTTCTTTACTTACAGAATCTAATAAATTATATGATCCGGAGACTAGAGTAAGCGAATTGTATTTATTTAAATTCACTCTGCTAAATTGGTTAATTCTTATTTTTACAAGCTTCATATCAAGTCTAGTGTCAAGTAGGTGCCAAACCTCACCTGCCTCGTAAGAATTAATTCCGTCTCCAATTAGAATTGCTGCTTTTACAGGCTCTAATACCTTGAAATTGTTACTTCCAAGATCAATTCCTTTTACACTAAAACCAGTTGAAGTGTTGTAAACTGGCACTTGAAACTTTGTTTGTGCTTTGGTTATTATTTTAAAAAGTTCTTCAGAATTTATTTCTTGTTTACTTACAGGTATTAGTACAGACCCATAATTAAAGCTTTTGTTTTTAATAGAAAAAGGTTTGAACGCTGAATACACAATTATATCTTTTTCTTGTAAAAAATTAATAAATGCTGGAGAGTTATAATCATCCCAATCGACGATGTAGGCATATTCTGATTTATTCACTAATGAAGGATTAACTAAGTCATCTGTTGAAATAACTTCTTCCCCTAATTTGAAAGATTTAACTCCTTCATGCTTCATATTGTAAAAGTTAGAAATACTCCAAGCTGATGCATCATAATATACACTATCTCTATAGGTATCGTAGCTCTCAAAAATATTCTTAACCATTCTTGATTGACTTTGTTTAACTGGAACAATAAATTTATCTCCACTTTTATAAGTTTTGACTTTATGTATTAATAATTTATCAATAAACGCCTTAGTTCTATTTTGATCGTAAACATCACCAAATCTATATGCTTTAATTTTATCATTAGTAACGTCAGAAATAGAAGTTTCGAAGAATTTCTTTTGATAGTCTCTTAATTTTCTTTTGTTTTCTACAGCAGCTTGTACTGTTGAAATACTGGATACGTATTGATTTCTAATTGTAAAGGCAAAAGAAATTGTTCCGTAATCTGTTTCTTGTAGATGTCCTCTTGAACTTGCTTGTTCAAAAAGAATAGCTAAGCCACCTTGTAAATCGGGGTATGAGGATCCGTAGCCTGGGTAAGTTCCATCAAAGGCTTCTTTTGTAAAATAAAATGAGCCAATACTATCTAAATTTTTACTATAATATGTTGCAAAAAGAGAATTTAAGTCTTCATAATTTTCTTTTGGCATAAGAGGCTTTTCTGAGGCATTTGATTTCATTGGCTCAAAGAAATAGTTACTATTAGTTCCCATTTCATGAAAATCTGTAACAACATTTGGATACCAGCTATGGTACCATTTTAATTTACCTCGACTCTCAGGGTTTATGGCTAATAACCAATCTCTATTTAGATCAAACCAATAATGATTTGTTCTACCTCTTGGCCAGGATTCGTTGTGTTCAGCATCCATGCCGTCAGAAATTAAATTTTTAGATTTAAATTGATTTGCCCATTGAGTATGTCTGTCTCTCCCATCAGGATTTATTGTTGGATCAATAAAGATAATTGCATTATTTCTATAGTTATTGATTTTTGAATTCATTGATGCTACAAGCGTATATGCTGTTAACATAGCTGCCTCTGAACTAGAAGGTTCATTACCATGGACGTTATATCCTAGATTAATAACAATGGGTAAAGTATTGTCATTTTTAATTTCAATATCAGGATCTATATATTTGAGATGTTCTTTTTTTATTGAATCGATATCTTCTAAATTATCTTTTGAAGAAACACAAAGCATCACCAATTTTCTGCCTTCATGAGTTTTTCCATACTCTATTAAGTTTGCGTTGTTAGATACACTACTTAAATAGGTTAAATAGCTTACGATTTGGTCGTGTCTTGTATGTTGAAATCCAATTTCATAACCGACAAACTCTTCAGGAGATAGTATTGAATTGTTGTATGGCTCGTGATTCTCAAGAAAATAATTTTGACTTGTAATAGAATTAATTAACAAGAAAAAAAATAGTAATAGTTTTAAGTTTTTCATATAAATAGTATTATGTAATGCATATAAATATAATTATTTATAAATTGTTATTATGAAAAAAATAAGCATTCTGTTTTTTGTAGTTGTTTTAAGTTTGTCTTGTGATGATAATAAAAGATATATCACTAATCTAACTGTGTTTCAAGCAGAGCTTAATTCTGAATTCAAAGATGTTACCTTATCACCTCTTAAAAATGAAGACAGATTAAAATTTAATTCCCTAGAATTTTACAACTATGATTCTTTGTATTTAGTACAAGCTAAGTTTAGAAAACTTAACAATGAATTAGTTTTTAAAATGAAAACTACAACCGAAAGATTACCTGAATACGTAAAGTATGGCGAGATTAAATTTAAAATAAATGGTAATTTTTACGAATTAAATCTCTACCAAAATCAAGAGTTAATAGAAAAAGAAGGATATGAAAATTATTTGTTCTTACCTTTTATGGATGATACAAATGGGGTAAGTTCTTACTCTGGTGGTAGATATATAGATCTTGAAATCCCTACTGATTCATTAATAAGTATTGACTTTAATAATGCTTATAATCCTTACTGCGCCTACAATGAAAAATACTCTTGTCCAATTGTTCCTAGAGAGAATTATCTAAATATTAAAATTAATGCAGGAGTTAAATCTTTTAAAAAAATTGATTGATTATTACTTTATTCTATTTGATAATTTATAGCATAAAATTGACAAAAACACCGCTACTATTACATCGTATACTGGATCAACTTCAGGCCAACCGTAGTTCCATAAACAAACCAACAATAACCATATAAACCATATTTTGTTAAACTGTTTCATTTAAAGTAGTTGTTGTAGTTTTTAGTTTTTGTTAATGTATAAATTAATTATTATCTCAAATATATACAATTCAAGTCATTAGATTTCTTTAAGATTAATTATTTTGTATTAATAAAAAATCATAATTTAGGCCATCAATTTAAAATCTACTCAAATGAAAATCAAATTAGTTCTATGTAATCTTTTTTTATGTTTTATTCTTTTTAACTGCAATAATATTGATAGTGATTTGATCACTTTTGAAGACGATTTCGAATACTCAGTAGATGAATTTTCAGACATAAAGGTATTAAGATATGATATACCAGGATGGGAGAATTTAACTCTAAAGGAACAAAAACTAGTTTACTATTTAACTCAAGCAGGTTTATCTGGAAGAGATATAATGTGGGACCAGAATTATAGACATAATTTAGATATAAGAAATGCGCTAGAAAATGTATATCGTAACTATGTAGGAGATAAAAGTTCTTCTGAATGGTTGTCTTTTGAAGTTTATTTAAAGAGATTATGGTTTAGTAATGGAATCCATCATCATTACTCAAATGCTAAGATTAAGCCAGAATTTAATTCTGATTTTTTATCAAACTTGTTGACTGATACAAATACTATTTTAAGTGATGAAGCTGTGGAAGTTATTTTTAATGATTCTGATTCAAAAAAAGTTAACATTTCTAAAGGGGTAGATAATGTACTTTTATCAGCTGTTAATTTTTATGGTCCAGATGTAACTTCTAATGACGTTTATGATTTTTATTCACAGGTTAAATCTCCAAATCCATTAAAGCCATTATCTCATGGACTAAATTCTAGGCTCGTCAAAGAAGATGGCGTCTTAGTTGAAAAAGTTTATAAATCTGGCGGATTATATGGAGATGCAATTGATGAAATTATAAAATGGCTTGAACTAGCACATGGAGTTTCTGAAAACAAACCACAAGCAGATGCACTGTCTTTATTATCTAGTTACTACAAGACTGGGGACTTACAAACTTGGGATGATTATAATGTTGCTTGGACTTCTGCTACAGAAGGAAATATTGATTACATAAATAGTTTCATTGAAGTATATAATGACCCGTTGGGTTATAGAGGGTCTTATGAAAGTATAGTTCAAATTAAAGATTTTGATATGTCTGCTAAGATGGCTGTCCTTTCAGAAAATGCTCAATGGTTTGAAGACAATTCTCCTTTGATAGAAACACATAAAAAAAAGAATGTAGTTGGAGTTTCGTATAAAACTGTAAATGTTGCAGGAGAAGCAGGGGATGCATCACCTAGTACTCCTATAGGAGTGAATCTTCCTAATGCAAATTGGATAAGAGCTTCTGTTGGTAGTAAATCTGTTTCATTGGGAAATATAATTAACGCATACAATAATTCTGGTAGTTCGGGAAGATTGAAAGAGTTTGTAAACGATGATTTAGAATATGAACTAGAGTTAAAACATGGTAAACAGGCTGATAAGTTACATACTGCTTTACATGAAGTTATAGGTCATGCTTCTGGTCAATTAAACCCTGGAGTTGGTGAAACTAAAGAAACTCTAAAGACATATGCTTCTACAATGGAAGAGGGTAGAGCAGATCTTGTTGGTTTGTATTACTTATATAGCCCAAAATTACAAGAATTAGGACTAGTAGATGATTGGAAGGAAATGGGAACTGCTGCTTTTGACGGATACATTAGAAATGGACTAATGACACAGTTAATAAGATTAAATTTAGGGGATGATGTAGAGGAATCTCATATGAGAAATCGTCAATGGGTAAGCGCATGGGCTTATGAAAGAGGCTTAAAAGATAATGTGATTTCAAAATTAAGCAGAGATGGTAAAACTTATTTTGAAATTAATGATTACGAGAAGCTAAGAGAAATATTTGGAGAGTTATTAAGAGAAACACAGAGAATAAAATCAGAAGGAGATTTTGCTGCTGCAGAAGCTTTAGTTGAAGATTATGGAGTTAAGGTAGATCAAGCAATTCATTCAGAGGTAATAGAAAGAAACATGCAGTTTACTGGTGCGCCATATTCTGGTTTTGTAAACCCAGTTCTTGTTCCAGAATTTAATAGTGAAAATGAAATTATTAATATTAAAGTTAAGCATCACTCAAGTTTTGAGGACCAAATGCTTTATTATTCAGAAAATTTCGGGTTCTTAGAATCTGAAAAATAATAATTACATAAAAGCGAATTTTATTAGAGCAATAAGCCCTATAAAACTTATAAAGGCAATAAGTACTCTGTAGCTTCCTTTGTAGTATTTACTGTGTAATTTAGAATCTTTTTTGTAGGCAAATCCTACAAGAATTGAAAAAACAATAAAGAAAATGATTCCAAAAGTTATTTGCCCTTCGCTAAACATATATTAGATATTTTAAAAAAACAAAACTATAAAATAATTAACTAATAAATTCCATAAAAAATGCAAAATAAAACATCCTCAGTAAAGAAATTTCACGAATCCTTTAAAATCGGATATAATAATACTCCTGTTGCAGATTTAGGAAAAGAGAAACATAAGTTAAGATTTGATTTAATGGCAGAAGAGAATTCCGAATATCTAGAAGCTGCAGATAATGGAGATCTAGTAGAGGTAGCCGATGCTTTGGGTGATATGTTATATATTTTATGTGGAACCATTATAGAGCATGGTTTACAAGATAAAATTGATGATGTATTTAATGAAATACAAAGAAGTAATATGAGTAAGTTAGGATTAGACGGTCAGCCTATATTTAGAAAAGATGGTAAAGTATTAAAGGGACCTAATTACTTTAAACCTAATATTTTAAAAATATTAAAGTCCTAATCATCAATACAAACAGTCCATTTGTGTAAATCAACTACTTTATTTGTCTGTATAGAAATTAACTCTTTTTTTAACTTATCAGCATATTTGTTTTCAATATCTGGTAAATCAAAATACTCACCTAGGTGATCAAAACCAATCACTTTACTAACTACTGCAGCTGTACCTGTACCAAATATTTCTTTCAATGAATTATTTTTTGCTGCATCCTTTAGCTCATCAACACTAATTTTTCTTATCTGAATATCGATATTAGAATCTTTACACAGTTGTATAATACTCTTTCTTGTAATACCATCTAGAATTGTGTCACTTGTTGGAGTTGTAACCAAGGTATCATTAATTCTAAAGAATAAGTTCATTGTTCCTGCTTCCTCTAGATATTTATGTTCACTCGCATCGGTCCAAATAATTTGTTGAAATCCTTTTTCTTTAGCTAGATTGGTTGGGTAGAATTGTCCAGCATAATTCCCAGCTGCTTTTGCAAATCCTACACCACCACTTGCAGCCCTACTAAACTTATCAGCTACAATAACTTTGACTCCGCCAGGATAATAAGGAGCCGAAGGAGAGCAGATAATCATAAACTTATATGTATCTGATGGAGCTGCTTGTATAGCGTGCTGATTCCCAATTACAAATGGTCTTATATATAGCGCAGAGCCTTCTTCTTTTTTTATCCAATCAATATCTAATTTTAATATTTCCTTAATTCCATTAATAAAATAATCTTTTGGTATTTCAGGAATAGCCAATCGTACGGAAGATTTATTGAACCTATCCCAATTATCTTCAGGTCTAAATAACCATACCTTCCCATCAATATCTTTGTAGGCTTTCATCCCTTCAAAAATTGCTTGACCATAATGAAAGACACTTGCAGATGGATCTATTGCTAATGGGCCATAAGGACGAATAACTGGCTTTTGCCATTCTCCATTTATAAAATCACACTCAAGCATATGGTCTGTAAAAACAGAACCAAATGTTAGTGTACTAAAATCGACATTATCTATTCTAGTTTTGTTTATTTTATTTATTTTTATAGCCTCACTCATGATTGTATCATTTAGAGTGCAAATCTACGTAATATTAACATTATAAAAAACACATTTATTATATTGAAATTATTAATTTTAGATTTTAAACATACCAATAAATGAATATATTAATTACAGGTGCTACAGGTTTGATAGGTAAGAAATTAACTAATGATTTATTACTTAATGGACATACAGTTAATTATTTAACAACTAGAAAGTCACAAATAAAATCTAACTCAAAAATTAATGGATATTATTGGAATCCAGAAAAGGATATTATTGATTTAGAATGTTTTAAAAATGTAGATACTATTATAAATTTAGCAGGGTCTAATATAGCTAAAAGGTGGACAGACTCAAATAAATTAGATATTCTAAATAGTAGAATTAAATCTTTAAATTTATTAAAGCATTCAATTTCTCATAATAAAATAAATATCAAAAAAATTATATCAGCTAGCGCTATAGGTATTTATCCTAGCTCGGAGGATAATGTATATAAAGAAAATGAGAGTTTAATTAGTGATTCTTTTTTAGGTAAGGTCGTTTGTCAGTGGGAGTCTACTGTTAACTCTTTCAAAGATTTAGAAATTGATGTGGCAATAGTTAGAATTGGCTTAGTGCTTTCTAGAGATGGAGGAATATTGTCAAAATCTCTATTACCTATTCAGTATGGCTTTGGTTCTTTTTTTGGTAAAGGAAATCAATGGCAATCTTGGATCCATTTTCAAGATATTTCAAATATATTTTATCATATTCTAAAGTATGATTTAAGTGGAGTTTTTAATGGTGTTTCTCCAAATCCTGTTACAAATAAAACATTTACTAAACAGATTGCTAAATTTTTAAATAGACCCTTATTTTTCCCAAATCTTAAAAAATGGATGATGCGTTTATTATTAGGAGAGATGCATACAATTATTTTCGAAAGTCAAAATGTGTCCTGCGAAAAACTAACTAAATCTAAGTTCAAATTCAAGTTTGACAACTTCGACAAGGCTATAGCAGATTTATTAAAATAATTGATGACATTTTGACATTATTTAATTTATGGCAGTACTTTTGTTATATCATAAATATCAAATATTAATTAATTAAAATGAGTAAGAAAGACAGTAAGACTAAAAAAGAAAATACAAAGGAAAAATCTGAGGAAAAAATCCTAGATATCGATATAGAAAATAATGAAGCAGAAGATTTACAGAAAGAAAAAGATAAGTTCTTAAGACTGTTTGCTGAATTTGAAAATTATAAAAAAAGAACTACCAAAGAAAGAATTGAATTATTCTCGACTGCAAGTCAGGAGTTGATGACTTCTTTGCTTCCTGTTTTAGATGATTTTGATAGAGCAAACCAAGAAATAATAAAGAACAAAGAAGATGAACTTTATAAAGGAGTTTCATTAATTCAAAATAAACTATTTGACACCTTAAAATCAAAAGGCTTAAAGGTCGTTGAAGTTAAAGCTGGAGAGCCCTTTAATGCTGATGATCATGAAGCAGTTACTCAAATCCCATCGCCAACTGATGATATGAAAGGGAAAATTATTGATGTAATCGAAAAGGGTTACAAACTAGGTGAAAAAGTAATTAGATATCCAAAAGTTGTAATAGGTAAATAATATGAAAGAAGATTACTACGAAACGTTAGGCATTAGTAAGAGCGCTAGTGCATCTGAAATTAAAAAGGCCTATAGAAAGATGGCAATTAAATACCATCCTGATAAAAAT
>JAPKAF010000057.1 GCA_028825365.1 Flavobacteriaceae bacterium
TCAAACCAATAGACTAATGAGTGATGTATTAGTAGAAAGTGTAATCGATAAAACTAAAACTAGATTAATTTATGTCTATGATTTTTTAAATCTATGGACCTTTTTAATTGAATTAGTGGAAGTAGTGGAACAAACAACTGGAGTGAATTACCCTAATTTAATTTACTCAAACGGTCAAATACCTACTAAAGTTCCTGAAAAAAACTTTAAAGCTGAAAATACTTTTGAAGAGGAAGATTCTGAAGATGAACTTGGGGATTACGACAACTATGATGATTTTTATAATTAAACCTAATTATTTATTCTAAATGGAATTTAAGATACATTCTGAATTTAAACCAACTGGTGACCAGCCTAATGCAATAAGTCAGTTAACAAAAGGAATTGAGTCTAACGAAAGGTATCAAACTCTACTAGGGGTAACAGGTTCAGGAAAAACATTTACTGTAGCTAATGTTATAGAGAATGTTCAAAGACCAACGTTAGTTTTAGCTCATAATAAAACTTTAGCTGCCCAATTATATTCAGAGTTCAAGCAGTTTTTTCCTGAAAATGCCGTTGAATACTTTGTCTCTTATTATGATTATTATCAACCCGAAGCCTATATGCCGGTTAGTGGCACCTATATAGAGAAAGATTTATCTATTAATGAAGAGATCGAAAAGCTTAGATTAAGTACTACATCCTCCCTACTTTCTGGTAGGCGTGATATTATAGTTATAGCATCGGTTTCGTGCCTGTATGGAATTGGTAACCCAGTAGAGTTTCAAAAAAATATAATTGAACTAACTGTAGATCAAAAAATAACAAGGACAAAACTACTACACAGGTTAGTTCAAAGTCTATATTCAAGAACTGAAGCAGAATTTAATAGAGGTAATTTTAGAATAAAAGGAGATACAATTGATGTCTTTCCTGGATATGCTGATGAAGCATATAGGATTCATTTTTTTGGAGATGAGATTGAGGAAATAGAATCTTTTGACCCTATTAGTAATAATAAAATTGAAGGTTTTCAGACATTGAATATTTTTCCTGCTAATATATTTGTCACCTCTCCTGATATATTACAAAATGCAATTAAAAACATTCAAGATGATTTAGTGTTACAGCATGATTATTTTAAAGAAATAGGCAAACACTTGGAAGCTAAGAGGTTAAAGGAAAGAACTGAGTTTGATTTAGAAATGATTAGAGAGTTAGGCTATTGCTCAGGGATTGAAAATTATTCTAGATATCTAGATGGACGAGACCCAGGAACAAGACCTTTTTGTTTATTGGATTATTTCCCAGAGGATTACTTAATGATAATTGACGAAAGTCATGTAACTGTTTCCCAGGTTCATGCTATGTATGGAGGAGACAGAAGTAGAAAAGAAAACTTAGTTGATTATGGATTCAGACTACCTGCAGCCATGGATAATAGACCTTTAAAGTTTGAAGAATTTGAAAGTTTACAAAAAAATGTAATTTATGTTAGTGCTACCCCTGCAGATTATGAGCTAACAAAAACCGAAGGACTTTACACAGAACAACTTATTCGACCTACAGGACTATTAGATCCAATAATTGAAGTAAAACCTAGTAAAAATCAAATTGATGATCTAATAAATGAGATTAATATAAGGGTTGAAAAAGACGAAAGAATATTAGTAACTACACTTACCAAAAGAATGGCAGAGGAGCTTACTAAATATTTATCTAAAATAGATATTAGAACAAGATATATTCACAGTGATGTTGATACTCTTGAAAGAGTGGAAATAATGCAGGAATTAAGAGAAGGTATTTTTGATGTACTTGTTGGCGTTAATTTATTAAGAGAAGGACTTGATTTACCAGAAGTATCCTTAGTAGCTATTATAGATGCCGATAAAGAAGGTTTTTTAAGATCTGCTAGAGCTTTAACTCAAACTGTAGGTAGAGCAGCTAGACATTTAAACGGTAGAGCAATAATGTATGCCGATAGAATCACGAAAAGCATGCAAAAGACTATAGATGAAACTACCTATCGAAGAAAAAAGCAGATGGATTATAATAAGAAAAATAATATTACTCCTACTGCAATAAAAAAATCTCTTAATAATGCTTTAACAAAAAACAAAGAGGCAGAGGCTGCAAAATTAGATATAATAAATAGCAGAAATCAGCATTTTATAAACAAAAAAGAAGTGGATAAAAAAATAAGGGAAGTTAGAAAACTTATGGAAGATTCTGCTAAAAACTTAGACTTCCTACAGGCAGCAAATTATAGAGATCAAATAAAAGAATTACAAGTAGTAAAGTCGAAAAAATTTAGCTAGCTAATACTTCTTTAACTTTCTGTGCAGCTTCTTCAAATTCTACTGCGCTTTGAACATCTAAACCTGAATTATCAATTATTTTCTTAGCTAAATCAGCATTTGTACCTTGAAGTCTAACTATAATTGGAATATGAATTGAATCTTTCATATTATTATAAGCATCCACAATCCCTTGGGCTACTCTGTCACATCTTACTATACCACCAAAAATATTAACTAAAATTGCTTTAACACTAGGGTCTCTTAGTATAATTCTAAATGCTATTTCTACTCTCTCAGCATCAGCAGTACCTCCAACATCTAAAAAGTTAGCTGGTTCACCTCCAGATTGTTTTATAAGATCCATTGTTGCCATCGCTAAACCAGCTCCATTTACCATACATCCAACATTACCATCTAAATCTACATAATTCAATCCAGCTTTGTTTGCTTCTACTTCAATAGGGTTTTCTTCTCTAAAGTCTCTAAGAGCTAAATAATCTTTATGTCTAAATAATGCATTATCATCAATGGTCACTTTAGCATCCACAGCTAAAATTTTGTTATCACTTGTTTTTAGCACTGGATTAATTTCAAATAAGGAAGAATCTGATTTATCGTATGCATTGTAAAGAGAAACAACAAATTTTGTCATTTCTTTAAATGCTAGCCCACTTAATCCTAAATTAAATGCAACTTGACGAGCTTGAAATGGTAAAATACCCGTAGATGGGTCTATATCTATTGTATGAATTAAATGAGGTGTTTCTTCTGCAACTGTTTCTATATCCATCCCTCCTTCAGTAGAATACATAATCATATTATTACCTGTAGCTCTATTTAATAAAACTGACATATAGAATTCACTTGTCTCTGATTCTCCTGGGTAATACACATCTTCAGCTACTAATACTTGATGAACTTTTTTTCCTTCAGCTGAGGTTTGAGGAGTAACTAAATTCATTCCAATAATATCATTTGAAATAGATTTTACTTCATCAAGACTCTTTGCTAACTTAACACCACCACCTTTACCACGACCACCTGCATGAACTTGCGCTTTAACTACAAACCAGCTAGTGCCAGTTGACTCAGTTAATTTTTTAGCACATTCAACAGCTTCCTCTGGATTTTGAGCGACTAAGCCTCTTTGAATACGTACTCCAAAACTACTTAACATTTCTTTACCTTGATATTCGTGTAAATTCATTTTTATTGAATTAATTATTAGCAAAGCAAAAGTAATTAACCTTAATCTTTTGAGCAACTTTTAATTGAACATATTATTGATAAATAAATATGCTGTTATTTTGGCATAATATTTGAATATTAGATTAAATAATTCTTATTTTTGATACCCAATTAATCAATAATATACATGACTAAAAAAATTCTTTTTTTTATATTATTGTTCTCTCAATTTAGTTTTTCACAAGATAATATACCTCCTGAAATCTTTTCAGAAGGAAATGAAGTTTATTGTCCACTAACAGAACAGAGCATTGTCACAAGCTTCAATATTATTGATCCAGATGATATATCAATTGAAGCATTATATATTCAAATTTCAGAAGGTTATGTTCAAGGGGAAGACTTACTAGTATTAACTGGAGAAAACCAAGGCATTCAAGAAAGTTGGGACCAGGTTACAGGAAAATTGGAGTTAAAAGGCCAAGGCGGAGCTGAAGCTCTATATACCGATCTTATTGCAGCGGTTTATGATGTTAAATTTTCAAGTACTAATCCTGCTCCAGCAAATGACAAATCATTTTCATTTACAATAGGTGATGCTAATTACTTAGACGAAACTGAACATTATTATGTTTATTTTCCTGATTTAAATATAACATGGCTAGAAGCAAAAACTGCAGCAGAAAATGCATCTCCATATTATGGTCTTGAAGGTTATTTAGCAACAATTACTAGTGAAGCAGAAAATCAAATTGCAGCTGTTCAAGTAAATGATTTTGGTTGGATAGGTGGCAGTGATCTAGAAATTGAAAATGATTGGAGATGGGTTACTGGACCAGAAGGATTAAAAAATGGTGGTTCAGGGGTTCCTTTTTGGAGTGGACTTGGAAGTGGTAACGGTGGTTCAGCAGTTGCTGAAACCATTGATGGAGAAATTGGTAGTGTTGCTACTGGTAATTTAATGTATTCTAATTGGAACGGAACTAATGAGCCTAACCAATCTGGTGAAGAAGATTATTTACATGTCACTTCTCCTAATGTTGGAGATGTTGGAACTTGGAATGATTTAATAG
>JAPKAF010000058.1 GCA_028825365.1 Flavobacteriaceae bacterium
CAGCTGTATCAAATACAGATGGCACTATAACAAGTCAAGTATCTGCTAATACAGCAGCAGGATTTAGTATTATTAGCTATACAGGAAATAGTACAGCGGGAGCAACTGTAGGCCATAATTTAAATGCTATTCCTGAAATAGTAATAGTAAAAACACTAAATTCTAGTAATAATTGGGCAGTATATAATAAAACAATAGGTAACACAAAAAGACTATCATTAGATGAATCTAATGGGGCATCTTCTTCAAGAATAGAATGGAATAATACTACTCCAACTTCTTCTGTAATTACTTTTGGTAATTATTCAGCGGTAAATACAAATCAAAATTATATCGCCTATGCTTGGACTTCAATTTCAGGTTATAGTTCTATAGGAAGTTATATTGGAAACGGAAATTCGACAGGCCCTATTGTCAATACTGGATTTACTCCACGATTTGTAATGATTAAAGCAACTACAAACGATAATGGTGGTGGTAGTTGGCTTATATATGATAGTGCAAGAAGCCCTTCAAACCCAAGAAATAAAAGATTATATCCAGATTTAGGTAGTGCAGAACAATCTTCTTCAAGTTATAATTTAGATTTTTTAACAGGAGCAACAAAAGGATTCCAACCTAAAGATGGAGCAAATTATTATGGATACAATACACTTAATGTAGAATACATTTATATGGCATTTGCATAATCAAAGATTTAAAAATAATAATATATAAAATATGGCATCAAATTCTTCAAGAGACTTAAGACACTACGCTGGAGCGGCAGGTATATTTGCATTAGTTATTGCACTATTACTTTTTCTTTCCTTTTATCAAATACCAAAAGACAACAAAGATATATTTGTATCTATAGTAGGTATGATAGTAGGATCTTTATCTGTAGTTATATATGCTATTATAGGTAGAAATCCAGATGAAGTAAACGCCTTAAAAAATAAAAACGAATCATTACAATTACTTGCAGATCAAATGGAAAAAAGAAATGATCAGTTAGAAAAAATGATAATTGACATGCAAAGCGATATAATTGACAAGCTTACTATACTAGGTGCAACAGCATTTGATACTGTATATAATAAGAATAAGCAATGTACATGCGGCAATAACTCATGTACTTGTAAAGGTGCTTAAAATTAAGTGATAATAAACTGTAAACCTTATCATTAATTAAACCAAAAACCAATGACACTTTTTTACAAGACTCAATCGTGGTCTAGTCAACCACATTTATCCGAAGAAACCAAAGAAATTTGGAAACGTTATTCAAAGAAAAAGAACTGGAGAATAACACAACTTCCTAATGGCTACTACCAAGCTGAATGGAATGACACTAATGACAACTGGAACGGAATTACAAGACGTGAAACAATTGAAGCAGCTGAAAAAGCTATTGAATCTTCTATTGAACATTATCTTAAAAAGCTAAAACTTTCTGAAGGGCCTGTTGTTGTAAAGACCTTTAAATAAACAAAATCAAATCAAATCAAATTAAATTAAATTATGTCAGACGCAATTGTCAAAAACCTCAGCTTTGGTAACGAAGCTAAGGATCAACTATTTGAAGGTATTAATAAACTCACAAAAGCCGTTAGTTCTACATTAGGTGCTAGCGGTAAACGTGTGATATTAGAAGATGGAGGAGGAAAGCCTATTATAACTAAAGACGGTGTAACCGTTGCTGATTCAATAGTGCTATTAGATCCAATAGAAAATATGGGTGCTACGCTTTTAAAGGAAGCTGCTAGAAAAACTGTGAAAGAAGCAGGTGATGGAACCACTACTGCTACAGTACTAGCACACTCAATCTTAACGCAAGCTTATCCAAAACTGGAGGAGCTTGGCGCTAGGAGTTTAAAAGAGGGTATTGATAATGCTGTTAATAAAGTAATAGATTACTTAGAAACAAACTCAATAAAAGTAACAGGTCAAATGATAGACCAAGTTGCAAGCATCTCTACAAATAATGATAAAGCATTAGGTTCTGTTATAGCTGAAGCATTTAGATCGGTTGATGAAACCGGTGTTGTAATGATGGAAGCTACGGAATTATCAGAAACTACTTCTGAATTAATAGAAGGAATGCAATACAATAAAGGATTAACAAATTCACATTTTGTTACTAAAGCAGAAGCAAGAGTTGCTGAATTAGATAATCCATTAGTTTTACTTATTGAATCACCAGTTGAGAATGTAAGAAAAATACAAAACATCTTAGAGCATGCTATTAAAAACAATAAGTCATTACTTATTATTGCTGATTTAGATCCTAAAGTTATTTCTACTTTAGCTATGAATAAAATAAAAGATGTTATTAAAATAAATGTTATTAATGCACCTACATATGGTATAACTAAAAAAGATATGCTAACAGATTTAGCATTACTAACGGGTGCAACTATTATTAACGAAGATTTAGGTGATGATATGGATATGATACTACCGGAACATTTAGGTACATGCATTAAATCTATCACTAACGATACTGAAACAATAATTAGAGTTAAAAAAATAACTGATGAAGTAGCAGACATTATAGTTACTATAAAAGAAGATTTAAATAAAAGTAATACTGCTCCTGAAGTTATAAGACTAGAAAAAAGACTAGCTAGGTTATCTTCAAAGATTGCTACTGTAAAAGTAGGTGCAGATTCAAGTATAGAATTAAAAGAAAAAACTGATAGAGTAGAAGATGCTATTTGTGCTACAAAAGCCGCCATTAAAGAAGGCATTGTTGCCGGTGGAGGTGTTGCACTTTTAAATGCTGCTATGTTTATCAAACCTAAAGATAAAGCTGAAAGCGTCCTTCTGGAAGCTATTAAAGCTCCCTATCACATTATCTTAGACAACGCTAATATTAGTGAAGCACATTCTGAAAAGAAAGGATGGGGACTAGATGTGATAACGGGTAAATCGGTTAAGATGGTTAAGGCCGGAATAATCGATCCTTTGCTAGTAACAAAAGCAGCACTTAAAAATGCAGCGTCTGTTGCAACAACTATTTTATCTACTGATTGTATAATTAATAATTTAAGAATTAATGAAGGCAATAGGTAGAAACTTAATCATAAGTAAAGACAAACAAGGTACTTCTGAAACCAAAGGTGGTTTGCTTGTATCTGAAAATCAAAGAGAAGATTTAAGATATAATAAAGCAGAAGTAATATCAATAGGTTCTGAAGTAGTAGGTATTAAAGAATCAGATAATATTTATTATGATAGCGCAGCGGGCCATAACATAGAAATAGATAAAACTATTTATCAAGTTATAAAGCTTCAAGATGTTGTTATAGTAATATGAGAAGATTAGAAGCTAAGGACTTAAAAGAAATGAACTTAGTTAAACATTACCGAATAATAAGGCAATGGGCAGCTAAGAACAATAATTTAACCAGTGCTGATATAGAACTTCTTATATATTTAGATTGCATAGATATATTTAGTAAAATAGATTTTAAAATGGGTGCTTATTCCTATAGCTGGGACAACAGAAGATGGAATAGATTATTACAAGAAGACTGGATTAAAGTTTGGCGTCAAAGAAATCATACTACTCAAAAATATAATTTATATAAAATGTCTTTTAAAGGCAAGCAGTTAATAAATAGAATATATAGAATAATGCTGGGTGAAGAAGATATACCAACCAGTGAAAGAAGAAATGTTATAATGCTAGGTAGAACATACACCGATACAGTATTAAAAACATCAATAAACAACGTAAACAAAGACAAACACAGATAACCAAAAACAAAAAAAATGAAATCACCAGCAGTAGTAAAAGCAGAAGCAGGCGTTGTAGGCGCTAACGCTCTTTGGGATGGACCATTAAATACAATGGGTTTTCCTATGGGTAGAGGATCTAGTTCAGGGATTACAGGCATGCAACTTAAAAAAGCAAGCTGTGCTTATAAAGCAGGTCCTATAACACAACTTGCCAAAGGTTCTATGTAAAATATGGAGGCTAATGATATTAAGCTTATAGCTCTAAATGGAACTGTAGGCGTTGTAACCATGACAAACTTAGAAGTTTGGTTAAAAGTAATTTTGTTGATTGTTACAATCGGTTATACACTAAGTAAGTGGATTAAAATAAAAAAGTAATGACATATATACAAAACAATTCGCCTTTTTTAAAAACAGCAGCTTGGACTAGAAAAGAAGGTAAAGATCCTAAAGGGGGATTAAATGAAAAAGGAGTTAAATCTTATAGAAAAGAAAACCCTGGAAGTAAGCTTCAAACTGCAGTTACGACACCCCCCTCTAAATTAAAAAAAGGTAGTAAAGCGGCTAAAAGACGTAAATCGTTTTGTGCAAGAATGAGTGGAGTAAAAGGCCCAATGAAAAAGCCTAATGGTGAACCTACCAGAAAAGCTTTAGCTTTAAAAAAATGGAATTGCTAATAACTAAACAAAAACAATAACAACAACAACAACAAAAACAAAGAAACTATGG
>JAPKAF010000025.1 GCA_028825365.1 Flavobacteriaceae bacterium
GGCTTCCGTCTAGACTAGTAAAAGAATAAGAGTTATCTAAACCAGTATCATAACAAAAACTAGTTGTTATAGGTCCAGCTGTACAATCAATGTCAGTTGATGTTTGAGATTTACTATTAAAACTGAGAATTAAAAAACAAAAGAATAATAACTTTTTCATATTTGAGTATAATTGTATTAAATAATAGGTCTTAAATATACAAATGCTAAAATTAAATACACTTTTTCATGCAATATTTATTCTTGCTTATTTAAGTATACTTAACTTAGCTCTTTAAATATATTTGAATTGGAAAACACTGTTTTAATAGGAGTCATAACTCAAGATCAGAACAAAGACAAGTCTACAGAATATCTGGACGAGTTAGAATTCCTCACCATTACTGCCGGAGGTACTGTCGTAAAGCGCTTTACACAAAATCTTGACTCACCCAATCCTAAAACATTCTTAGGTAGTGGTAAAATCAAAGAGGTGTTAGATTTTATTGAAGCTGAAAAAATTCAAACTGTAATATTTGATGATGAATTATCCCCAGCTCAAGAAAGAAATATTAGTAAAATATTTAATTGTAAAATATTAGATAGAACAAATTTGATCTTAGATATATTCGCCCAGCGTGCAACAACTAGTTACGCTAGAACTCAGGTTGAGTTAGCCCAATGTCAGTATTTATTACCCAGACTAAAAGGAATGTGGACACACCTTGAAAGACAAAAAGGTGGTATTGGAATGAGAGGGCCTGGAGAAACAGAGATTGAAACAGATAGAAGAATTGTTAGAGATAAAGTTTCCTTGTTAAAAAAGAAAATTAAAACTATCGACAAGCAAATGCATGTCCAAAGAGGTAACAGAGGTAAAATGATTAGAGTTGCTTTGGTAGGCTACACCAATGTTGGTAAGTCAACATTGATGAATGTTTTAAGTAAATCAAAAGTATTTGCGGAAGATAAACTCTTCGCTACATTAGACACTACAGTCAGAAAAGTTGTTGTTAAAAATCTACCGTTTTTAATGAGTGACACAGTAGGTTTTATAAGAAAATTACCAACTCAACTAATAGAGTCCTTTAAAAGCACACTTGATGAAGTTAGAGAAGCAGACTTATTAATTCATGTGGTTGATATTTCACATTCTAACTTTGAAGAACATATTGAATCCGTAAATAAAATATTGGAAGAAATTAAAAGTTCTGATAAAAAAACAATTATGGTATTTAATAAAATTGATGAATATACATATGATAAGTTTGATGAGGAAGATTTAATTGCTGTTAGAGACAAGTCTAATTATACACTAGATGATTGGAAGAAAACTTGGATGAGTAAAAATGAAGATGAAGTTAGGTTTATCTCAGCTTTAAATAATCAAAATATAGAAGATTTAAAAGAATGTTTATACTCAGAAGTAAGGAAAATTCACATTACAAGATTTCCATACAATAAGTTCTTATATCCAGACTGTTAGTTACCTTTTTTTAAATATAGGAACTGAAGAACAAGCCTCTCCAAACATGATGCTTTTAGCGATAGGCTTTAGTCTGTTAACAACTTGAGAGTATGCGTCTAGAGGGATATTTTTTTTTGAACATCCCTTAACAATAATTGATTTTTCATGGAATTCAGAAATATCTATTGAATTTATTAAATCTAGAAAAATAAAATTTTCCAAGTACTCTAAATTTCCAACTATATTTTTAATACAATTACCTTTTAGCTTGCTTGCAATTAATAAATAAGCCCAAGTTGGGATTATAGCGTCATTACTACAAAAAACAGCTACATAGCCATTATTAAATTTAGTCCAATCAAAATTATTAATATTTGTTCTGAAGTCTTTTTCTTTTAAAAATAAGCCTTCATAAAGCCAGTCTTTAATATCCAATAAGTGTCTTTTTCCTACAGGATAATACTCCTCTAGATCAAATGTGATTAATTTACTTTTAGCAACCTTGTTTATTATTTCTTTTGACATGGCTTAATTGAGTTCAAACTTTAATTTAATTATTTAATAGACTATAAAATTCCTATTTCTAATTTTGCTTCATCACTCATTAAATCCTGAGACCAAGGAGGATCAAATGTAAGTTCTAATTCCACTTCGTTTACTTCTTTCATAGATTTAACTTTATCTTTAACATCAGCAGGTAGGGATTCCGCAACAGGGCAGTTTGGTGTTGTAAGCGTCATGATAATCTTAACATCTCTGTCTTCGTTGATCATTACATCATATATTAATCCAAGTTCATATATATCAACTGGAATTTCAGGATCAAAAATTGTTTTTATAACCTTAACAATATCTTCACCGAGTTTTGTTGGATCAAAATCTTCTTTATTCATCATTTATTTTTGTTTGGTAAGCTAAAGCATATAGTTTTAATTGTTTAATCATGCTAGAAAGTCCATTAGCTCTATTAGGAGAAAGGTGATCTTTTAACCCAATTTCGTCTATAAAATCTGTACTTGCTTCTATTATTTCATTAGGTTTATGGTGTGAGAACACTCTAATTAAAATTGCAATAATTCCTTTGCTGATAATTGCATCACTGTCTGCCTTGAAAACAATATTATTGTCAATTAGTTCTGCATTAACCCAGACCTTACTTTGGCACCCACTTACTAAGTAATCATCAGTTTTATATTTGCTTTCAATTAAAGGCAAGGATTTGCCAAGGTCAATCATGTATTCATACCTTTCAACCCAATCATCAAACATTGCAAATTCGTCAATTAACTCTTCTTGTATTTCTTTTATTTTCAAGCTTATAATTTTAGTAAAAATACGATAACAAATGATTATTCAATTTAAAGTATTGAATTTTGCGCTAATTTAATTTAAGATAACATTGAAATAGCCTTATGAAGAGCCTTAATAAATAAATCTATTTCTTCTTTGGTATTGTAAAAGCTAAAAGAAACTCTTATGGTGCCTGGGATTTTAAAATAATCCATTATTGGTTGTGCGCAGAGTTGTCCAGTTCTAGTCGCTATTCCAAATTTGTCAACAATTGAGCCAATATCATAAGGATGTATTTCACCAACATTAAAAGATATTACGGAGGTTTTTTCCTTGGAAACACCATAAATCTTCAAATCTTCAATCAACAACATTTCTTTTGTTGCGTAATTTAGTAATTCACTCTCGTACTTATTAATATTTTCTAATCCAATTGAGTTCATATAATCAAGACCAATTCCTGAAGCAATCACGCCACTTATATTTGGGGTGCCAGCTTCAAATTTATTAGGAAGTCCTGCATAAGTTGATTTCTCAAAAGTAACTTGATCAATCATTTCACCTCCACCAAAAAATGGAGGTATTTTATTTAGCCACTTTTCTTTACCATACAAAATACCAACTCCTGTTGGTCCACAAATTTTGTGTGTAGAGGTTACGTAAAAATCAACATCTAATTTTAATACGTCAACCTTCATGTGTGGAGTAGCTTGAGCCCCGTCAATTAATACAATAGCATTAAATTCGTGTGCTCTATCAATTATTTTTTTTATTGGGTTTATTATGCCTAATGCATTAGATACATGATTTACGAAAACTAATTCTGTTCTAGAATTTAATAACTTCTCAAATTCACTAAAAACTAATTCCCCATTGTGATCAATTGGGATTACTTTAATTTTTGCTCCCGTTTCCTCACAAAGCATTTGCCACGGAACAATATTACTATGATGCTCTAATTGAGATATGATAATTTCATCCCCAGATTTTAATATTTTTTTAAACCCATTGGCTACTAGGTTGATACTGTGGGTAGTTCCAGAAGTAAATATTATTTCAAATGAATTATCTGCATTGAAGTGTTTTTGAAATTTTATCCTAGAATTTTCATACGCATCTGTAGCTTCTTGGCTTAATGCATGGACTCCTCTGTGTATATTAGAATTGTAATTAGAGTAGTAAGAAACTATTGAATCAATCACTACTTTTGGTGTTTGTGAAGTAGCAGCATTATCAAAATAAATCAAGTCATTTCCGTTTACTTTTCTATTAAGAATAGGGAAATCTTTTCTTATTTCTTTAATATTTATATTGGTGTTTTTTTTCATCTATAAATTAAAACCAATTTTAACTCCTAATTTGTTAGCAATTATATTGGTTATTCTTTTTTTCAACTCTGGTATTTTTACGCTCTGCATAACATTATTTGCAAAACCATACATCAATAAAGCCTTAGCTTCTTTTTCTGGAATACCTCTGGATTTTAAATAAAAAAGAGCATTTTTATCCAGCTGTCCAATCGTGCAGCCATGAGAACATTTTACATCATCAGCAAAAATTTCAAGCTGAGGTTTGGTGTTAATTGAAGCTTTATCACTCAGTAAAACATTGTTGTTTGCTTGAAACGCATTTGTTTTTTGTGCTTCTTTCTCTACAACAACAGTTCCGTTGAATACTCCAGTAGATTTATCATCGAAAATACCTTTATAGTCTTGATGACTTTCACAGTTTGGTTTAATGTGATGCACTAAAGTGTTGTGATCTACGTGTTGTTTATCTTCAATTATAGTAATCCCTTTCATTATAGACTCAATGTGTTCACCATTTTGAGAAAAAGTCAAATTATTTCTTGTAAGCTTACCACCAAACGAAAAAGTATGTAATGTGCAAACACTGCTTCTCTCTTGCACAATCGATGTAGTGTCTATCAAGGATGCTTGCTTATTATCATTTTGAATTTTATAATAATCAACGATAGATTTTGGGTTTACAAAAATTTCAGTAACTGAGTTTGTTAAGACTTCATTTTCGGATAAATTTTGATGTCTTTCGATAATTTGTAGCTGAGAATTCTCATCAACTATAATTAAATTTCTAGGCTGAAGCATTAAGGAACTTTCGTTGCCGCTACTGAAATGAATAATTTGAATTGGTTTTTCTACATATTTATTTTTAGGAATATGAATAAATGCCCCCTCTTTTGAAAAAGCAGTATTCAAATCACTGATACCATCTTTTTTAACAGCTTTATTAAAATAGTTCTCTATTACACTAGCGTATTTAGGCTTATTTAAAACCGAAGACATTAGACAAATATCCATTCCTTCATGAGTCGTTTCAGATAAATGAGAAGAATATTTTCCATCAACAAAAATTATTTTATAGCTGTCGATATCATCAATTAGATATTTTTCAATCTTAGCATACTCAAGAGCTTTATTTTGTCTAGGAAATATACTGTAATCTGGTTCTAAAACTTGTTTTAGCGAAGTGTACTTCCAAGCCTCATTTTTTTTTGTTGGAAAGCCGGAGTCTTCAAAACTCTTAATTGCTTCAGTTCTTATATCATGAACATAGCTGTCAATGTCTACTTGATTTTCAAAAGCTATAAATGAGGAAACTAATTTTTCTTTTAAATCCATCTTATTAGTTTTTTACTTCTTCTTTTATCCAATCATAACCTTTTTCCTCTAGCTCAATAGCTAGTTCTTTAGTTCCAGATTTTACTATTTTACCGTTATGAAGTACATGTACGTAGTCAGGAATAATGTAATCTAGTAATCTTTGATAATGAGTAATTAGAATTACAGCATTTTTAGAACTTTTTAGTTTGTTAACACCATTTGCTACAATTCTTAGAGCATCTATATCTAAACCAGAATCTGTTTCATCGAGAATAGCTATACTTGGTTCTAACATTGCCATCTGAAAAATTTCATTTCTCTTTTTTTCTCCACCAGAAAAACCATCATTTATTGATCTTGATAAAAACTTCCTGTCTATCTCTAAAAGACTAGATTTATCTTTTAAAAGCTTTAACATTTCCTTAGCGGGCATTTCTTTTTCTCCTTTTGCTTTTCTAGTTTCGTTAATTGCTGTTTTTATAAAGTTAGTAACAGAAACTCCTGGGATTTCAACAGGGTATTGAAAAGAAAGAAAAATACCTTTGTGAGCTCTTTCTTCTGCAGACAATTCTTCTATAGATTCACCATTTATGTAAATATCACCATCGGTTACTTCGTATTCCTCTTTACCAGCAATAACTGAAGCTAGAGTACTTTTACCTGAGCCATTGGGTCCCATAATAGCATGAACTTCTCCAGCTTTTACCTCAAGATTGATGCCATTTAATATATTCTTATCATCAATTTTAGCATGTAAATTCTTTATACTTAACATAATTATTTTTGTTTATTTACTATTTCTACTATTTCTGTAATTTCTAATTTTACTGACCAGCCTTCTTCATTTTCATTTTTGCTGCTTAATTTCCCTTTCAGAATAACTGGAACAAAATCGAATTCATCTTTTTTAATTAAGCTTAGTTTTTCGTTTAGTTCTAACGCTTTATCATTAATTATAATTCCATAAACATCTTTACTGGTTTGTAATACTCCAGCATTGTTATAAAAAATATAGTCTCCACTAACGATTATTTTATCATCATTTTTAGTTTCAACTAGCTTGTTAGGCTTTGGCGCATTATTTACTCCTTCACAACTAAATGAAAAAACAGCAATACAAATTAAAATTTTATATAATTTCATCTTACTTAATTTTTATCCAACAGACCCCTCTAGAGATATTTCTAGCAATTTTTGTGCTTCTACGGCAAATTCCATAGGCAGTTTGTTTAGTACATCTTTGCTGAATCCGTTTACAATTAATGCTATTGCTTTTTCAGTGTTAATACCTCTTTGGTTGCAATAAAAAATTTGATCTTCACCAATTTTACTAGTGGTAGCTTCGTGTTCAACTTGGGCAGTTTTATTTTTCACTTCTATGTATGGAAAAGTATGGGCTCCACATTCATTACCCATTAATAAACTATCACATTGCGAAAAGTTTCTAGCATTTTCAGCTCTTGAATTAATTTGAACTAACCCTCTGTAGCTGTTTTGAGATTTACCTGCAGAAATTCCTTTAGAAATTATTGTAGATTTTGTGTTTTTCCCAATATGAATCATTTTAGTTCCTGTATCGGCCTGTTGATAATTATTAGTCACTGCAATTGAATAAAATTCTCCTGTAGAATTATCTCCTTTGAGAATGCAAGACGGATATTTCCATGTAACAGCGCTGCCTGTTTCTACTTGAGTCCAAGATATTTTTGCATTTTTCTCACAAATACCTCTTTTAGTAACAAAGTTAAAAACTCCACCTTTACCGTCTACACTTCCTGGATACCAGTTTTGAACAGTACTATACTTAATTTCTGAATCATCTAATGCGATGAGCTCTACAACTGCAGCATGTAATTGATTTTCATCTCTACTAGGCGCTGTGCAGCCTTCTAGATAACTTACATAACTTTCTTTATCAGCAATAACCAGCGTTCTTTCAAACTGACCTGTACCTGCTTGGTTAATTCTGAAATAAGTCGAAAGTTCCATAGGACATCGAACCCCTTTAGGGATATAGCAGAAAGAACCATCACTAAAAACTGCAGAGTTTAAAGCTGCGTAATAATTATCTTTTACTGGAATTACAGATCCCATGTGTTTTTTCACTAAATCTGGATGATTTTTTATTGCCTCACTAATTGAACAAAAAATAATTCCTTTTTCAGTAAGGGTTTTTTTAAATGTAGTTGCTACAGAAACTGAATCGATAACTACATCCATAGCGACCCCGCTTAGTTTTTTTTGCTCATCTATTGAAATGCCAAGCTTTTTAAAAGTTGCTAATAGTTCTGGATCAACCTCGCTTAAGTCATTGTATTTTGGAGCGTTAGATGGAGCTGAGTAGTAAGATATGGATTGAAGGTCTGGTTTTTTATAATTTACGTTTGCCCATTCTGGTTCTTTCATTTTCTCCCATTCTCTATAAGCGTCTAATCTCCAATCTGTCATCCATTTAGGCTCATTTTTTTTCTTAGAAATTGCTTTTACAATATTTTCATTAAGTCCTACGGGAAATGTGTCAGAATCTATATCAGTATAAAAACCATACTCATATTCTTTTGTTTTTAACTCTTCCCTTAAATCGTCTTCTGTGTATTTAGCCATATTTTTTTATTTAAAGAGAAAAACTTTCTCCACAACCACAGGTTCTGCTAGCGTTAGGGTTAGAGAAAATAAACCCACTGCCATTAAGACCTCCAGAGTATTCTAAAGTTGTTCCAACTAGGTATAAAAAACTTTTTTTATCAACTACTATTTTAATGTTATTATCTTCGAAAACTTTATCATCATCATTTTTATTTTTATCAAAGTTTAAATCATAAGAAAGTCCAGAACATCCACCACTTTTTACACCAACTCTTATAAAATCTTCATTTGGATTATAGCCGTCATTAGTCATTAATTCTACAACTTTATTTTTTGCTATATCAGATATTTTGATCATGAATATATATATAAAATATATTAGCTTACAAATATACAATATAACTCTTATTTTTACACATTAATCCATCTAATTATATGATTAAATCTGAGAGTTTAATCTAAAAGAATGTTAAATTTGCAATATGATTGAAGATAAAAATATTAGTAAAACTAATCTAAAAGATTTAGGTGAATTTAAGTTAATTGAAAAGTTGACGGAAAATTTCAAGAACATTAATTCAAGTACAGAGAAGGGAATTGGAGATGATGCTGCTGTATTGTCTTTTACAAAAAAGAAAGTAGTTATTTCAACTGATCTGCTAGTTGAAGGAGTTCATTTTAATTTAGCATATACTCCATTAAAGCATTTAGGGTATAAAGCTATTATGGTTAATTTGTCTGATATTAATGCAATGAATGCAATTGCAACACAGGTAACAGTTTCGATAGCAGTTTCAAATAGATTTACTCTTGAATCTTTAGAAGAGCTTTATTCGGGAATAAGACTCGCGACCAAAGCTTATAAGGTAGATTTAATCGGTGGAGATACAACTTCATCTACATCCGGATTGACAATTTCTGTTACCGCTATTGGAGAGGTAGATGAGAAAGATATTGTTTATAGAAATGGAGCTAAGGTAAATGATTTAATGGTTGTTACTGGGGATCTTGGTAGTGCATATATGGGTTTAAAAGTCCTGGAAAGAGAAAATGAAGTTTTTAAAGTTAATCCTAATAGTCAGCCAGAATTAGATCAATATACTTACTTAGTAGAAAGGCAATTAAAGCCAGAATCAAGAAAAGATATAATTAAATTATTAAAAGATTTAGACGTTAAACCAACATCTATGATTGATGTGAGCGATGGCTTATCGTCTGAAATAATACATATTTGCAAGCAAAGTAATGTAGGCTGTGATTTATATGAAGAGAAAATACCAATTGACCCTCAATTAATTTCAACATGTGAGGAATTTAACATAGACAGTACTACTATTGCTTTAAACGGTGGTGAAGATTATGAGTTATTATTTACAATTTCCCAAAACGATTACTCAAAAATTAAAGCAAACCCTAACTTTACTGTTATTGGACATATTTCAGATAAAAACTCTGTTCCTAGTCTAATAACAAGATCTAATTCCAAAATCCCTTTAATAGCACAAGGATGGAATTCAATTAGCTAGCGTTCATTAAGTTTTCAATTTCATCAATTTCAATTGGAATATTTCTCATCATGTTTATTGGTTCACCAGTTTTTTGAATTATTACATCATCTTCTAGTCTTATCCCAAAACCTTCACCGGGCAAATAAATTCCAGGTTCCACTGTAAAGACCATGTTTTCTTCCATCGGTTCATCTAATAGGCCATAATCGTGTGTATCTAAACCCATGTGGTGAGATGTACCGTGCATAAAATATTTTTTGTAGGCTGGTTTATCTTTGGATTGCTGTTGAATATCTAATTTGTCCAATAATTTTAAATCAAGAAGTTCAGAAGTCATTAACTTACCTACCTCTTTATGATATTCAGCCCAATCTGTTCCTGGAACAAGTAGCTTAGTTGCCTCCTTTTTAACTTTCAATACTGATTTGTAAACAGCTTTTTGTCTTTCGTTAAATCTTCCATTTACAGGGATTGTCCTTGTCATATCACTTGAATAATTAGCGTATTCTGCTCCAACATCTAAAAGAATTAAGTCACCATTTTTACACTGCATATTGTTTTCAATATAGTGAAGGATATTTGCATTATTTCCAGATGCAATTATTGGAGTATATGCAAATTTTTTAGACTTATTAATTAAAAACTCGTGTATAAACTCTGCTTCAATTTCATATTCCCAAACACCTGGTTTAACAAAATTTAAAATCCTTCTAAAACCTTTATTAGTTATGTTACAAGCTTGCTGTATTAGCCTTGTTTCAATAGGGTCTTTCACGGACCTAAGTCTTTGCAAAATCGGGTTACTTCTTTCTTTATTTTGTGTAGGATATTTGTTTATTAACCATTTGCTAAACCTTGCCTCTCTAGTTTCAGTTTCAATTTTAGCTCTGTAATGTTCATTTTCATTAATGTAAATATTTTTACAATTAATCATTAATTCTTCAATTATATTTTCTAGATCATTAAGCCAGTAAACACTTTTCACTCCACTTAATTCATATGCTTGTTTTTTATTTATTTTAGGCCCTTCCCATACTGCAATATGATCATTTGTTTCTTTTAAAAATAAAATCTCTCTATGTTTAGGGTTGATACTATTTGGACATAAAACTAATACACTTTCTTCTTGATCTATACCACTTAAATAAAATATATCTCTATGTTGTTCAAACGGTAATGTAGAATCGGCACTTACAGGATATATGTCATTTGAATTAAAAAAAGCAATACCATTTTCTTTCATTTTTTTAGAAAAATTAAGTCTATTTTTTATAAATAGCTCACTGTCAATTGATTCGTATTTCATATTTATTAATTTTATAATTCAAATGTAATAATATTCTTTTTGATTTATTTTAAAATCATTCTAAATAGACTTATTTTCTTGTGTAACATTTTTTTCAGTGTTACTTTTGCTTAGAATTAATTAATTTAATAATCGATGTCAGTATTTTTTAACACATCCATTGCAAGGAAAATATCAATGGCTCTTTCAGCTATATTTTTAATGGTATTTCTGCTACAGCACTTCGCAATTAATTTCACTTCTGTTTTTAGCTCAGATACTTTCAATGAAATATCCCACTTCATGGGCACCAATCCCTTAGTTCAATTTGTTCTTCAACCAATATTAATTATTGGTGTAATTTTTCATTTTGTTATGGGATTCATTTTAGAGTTTATAAACCACAGGTCTTCGAAAGTTAAATATGCTTATAACAATGGCAGTGCAAATTCTTCATGGATGAGCAGAAACATGATTTGGAGCGGCCTAGCAATATTATCATTTATGCTTTTGCATTTTGCCGATTTTTGGTTCCCAGAAATAGATGCTAAATTTATACAAGGTGACTGGGAAGGTGGTAAGATTATGGTAGATGGAATTTTGACTGGTGAGTATAGATATTTTACAGAATTACAACATAAATTTAGCTATGCGCCTAGAGTGATATTCTATTGCATAGCTTTTTGTTTTTTATCTCTGCACTTAATGCACGGTTTTACTTCTGCATTTCAGTCCATGGGTTCAACAATCGGTAGAAAAAAAGTCTTACTAAATTTAAGTTATGCTTATTCAATTTGTATTCCTTTAGGTTTTGTTTTTATTGCATTATATCATTTTTTTAATCATTAATTATGGTACTTATTCGCTATCAATTTTATTTAATATAATTTATAAACACATATGTGTTATAATTAATTTTTATTAATTTTGTAACACACAATTCAATCGATTATGAACAAAATTACATATTCTTTAAATTACAGAAAGCCAAAAGGAGAGTATTTGCCAGATGAAGAGGTATTGATATGTGTTAGGTATTATCACAAAGCTAATAACGCAGCTCCCAAAATAATTAAAAAAAGTACTGGTGTAAAATGTAAATTAAAAGACTGGGATACAAACTGGCATAAAAAAGAATGTAGATCTCCAGTCAAAAGCTCCGATAAAGATTTTAAATCAAAAAACTCATTAATCGAACAGACCGCTAAAAATTTCGAGCAGTACCTTATTCAAATTCAAAAAACTCCAGAACTTAAATATAGTCCAAAGCTTAAGTCTAATCAGCCTGATGGAGTTTTAAAGGATAAATGGACTAACCACAAAAACAAAATTAATTTAGTTAATCCAGCAAATAAAAGACTCATTGATATTATTGTAGTAGGAACTGGCTTGGCTGGCGGTTCTGCAGCTGCAACTTTAGCGGAGTTAGGATATAATGTTAAAGCCTTTTGCTTTCAAGATTCACCAAGAAGAGCACACTCGATTGCTGCTCAAGGAGGTATAAATGCTGCAAAAAACTATCAAGGTGATGGTGATTCCACTTACAGGTTGTTTTATGACACAGTTAAGGGTGGTGACTACAGATCTAGAGAGTCTAACGTTTATAGACTAGCTGAGGTATCAACAAATATAATTGATCAATGTGTTGCTCAAGGTGTCCCTTTCGCTAGAGATTATGGAGGGCTTTTAGATAACAGATCTTTTGGTGGTGTTTTAGTATCGAGAACATTTTATGCTAAAGGCCAAACTGGTCAGCAATTACTATTGGGTGCATATTCTGCTATGAATAGACAAATTGGTAGAGGTAAAATCAAAATGTACAATAGACACGAAATGCTAGATGTTGTTCTTGTTGACGGTAAAGCCAGAGGTATTATTACTAGAAATTTAATAACTGGAGCAGTTGAAAGACATTCGGCTCATGCCGTAGTTCTTGGCTCTGGAGGTTATGGAAATGTATTTTACTTATCTACAAATGCGATGGGAAGTAATGTGACTGCAGCTTGGAAAGCACATAAGCGTGGTGCATATTTCGCAAATCCATGTTTCACTCAAATTCACCCAACTTGTATTCCAGTTTCAGGAGATCATCAATCCAAACTTACATTGATGTCAGAATCTCTACGAAATGATGGAAGAATTTGGGTTCCTAATATTAAGGAAGATGCAATCTCTATTAGAGAAGGTAAAATAACTCCTTTAGATATCTTGGAAGAAAACAGAGACTATTTTTTGGAAAGAAGATACCCTGCATTTGGTAATCTAGTTCCTCGTGATGTTGCTTCTAGAGCGGCTAAAGAAAGGTGTGATGCTGGTTTTGGAGTAAATGCCACAGGTGAAGCGGTTTATTTAGATTTTGCTGCAGCAATTATTAGATACGGAAAAGAAGAAGCTCACATAAATGGCGAGGATGAAAATAATGAAACTTTAGTCAATAAATTAGGTACTGCTGTTATAAAAAAGAAATATGGAAACTTGTTTCAGATGTATGAAAAAATAGTTGATCAAAATCCTTACAAAACTCCAATGATGATATACCCTGCTGTGCATTATACAATGGGTGGAATCTGGGTTGATTATAATTTAATGACAACAATTCCTGGTCTATATGCAATCGGCGAAGCTAATTTCTCTGATCATGGGGCTAATAGATTAGGTGCGTCTGCATTAATGCAAGGATTAGCAGATGGATACTTTGTATTACCATATACAATCGGAGATTACTTGTCTGATGATATTTCAACAGGTCCAATACCTACCGATACAGCTGAATTTGAAAATGCTGAAGACGAGGCAATAAAGAAATTAAACTTTTTTATTAACAATAAAGGAAAACACTCCGTTGACTTTTTCCACAAAAAATTAGGTAAAATAATGTGGAATAAGTGCGGTATGGCAAGAAATTCTAAAGACTTAAATGAAGCTATTAAAGAAATATCTGATTTAAGAAATCTTTTTTGGAATGAAGTGAAAGTACCTGGTTCAGCTGACGAATTCAACGAAGAGTTAGCTAAAGCTGGTAGAGTTGCTGATTTTCTAGAACTAGGAGAGCTATTTGCGAAAGATGCTTTATCCAGAGAAGAGTCTTGCGGTGGACATTTTAGAGATGAGCATCAAACTCCAGAAGGTGAGGCCGTAAGAAATAAAGATTATCAGTTTGTTTCTGCTTGGGAGTATAAAGGGGATCCAAAAGATGCGATATTACATAAAGAGGAATTAAATTATAATGATATTGAAGTTAAAGAAAGAAGTTATAAATAAATATTTATGAAATTAAAATTAAAAATCTGGCGTCAAAAAAATTCAACTTCTAAGGGAAGTATTGTGAATTATGACGTAGATAATATATCTCCTAATATGTCATTTTTAGAGATGTTGGATCAATTAAATTCAACATTAATTAAAAATGATGAATCACCTGTCGCTTTTGATCATGATTGCAGAGAAGGAATATGCGGATCTTGTTCTTTATATATTAACGGTCAAGCACATGGACCAGATAGAGCCATTACAACCTGCCAACTTCATATGAGAAAGTTTAAGGATGGAGATACAATTTTTATTGAACCTTTTAGAGCTACATCTTTTCCAGTTATTAAAGATCTTATAGTAGATCGAAGTGCCTTTGATCGTATTCAACATGCAGGAGGTTATATTTCTGTAAATACATCTGGAAATACTCAGGATGCAAATTCAATTCCAATAAATAAAACAGATGCAGATAATGCATTTGATGCAGCTACATGTATTGGTTGCGGGGCATGTGTAGCTACTTGTAAAAACTCTTCAGCTATGTTGTTTGTTGGTGCGAAAATATCTCAATATGCTCTTTTACCTCAAGGTAAAGTAGAGGCTAGTGACAGGGTCACTAAGATGATAGATCAAATGGATCTTGAAGGTTTTGGAAATTGTTCCAATACAGGCGCTTGTGAAGTGGAGTGTCCTAAAGGAATTTCTCTTGATAATATTGCAAGAATGAATAGAGAACTGATGAAATCTAAAGTATTATAGATTTTCTATTTTAAAATAAATTCCTGAACGATGTCCCAACCCGCTCTAATATCAAGCTCTTCATCTAGATGGCTTACTCTTTCTGGAAAAGACTTAAGTAAGTAGTTTCCAGAATCGAATTTTTTATTTTTATTACGATCTAATATTACTCTAACATAATATTTACTAGGTACAATATGTTTAAAGTCAATATTGCCAGTTGAAGTTATTATTTTTTCATACTTAACTTCTCCTAATCTAGTTGTCAGTTGCACAATTGCAGGATACTCAACATTTCTTAGAATAAGCCTTAGGTTTCCATAGTCATCATAAGTTTTTGTTTTGTATGAATAACTTAAGGTGTCATTTGAGAAGTTATAAAAGTCTGTAAAAGTTCCAGGTAGAAATTTTACATTATAAGTTTCCTCTTCTTGTTTGTTAAACTGAAAAACATATGTGTTTTTAAAAGTGTCTAGTGAGACTTTAAATTCGACTTCTAAAGAGTCATTATTAGTAATGCTAATTTTTGTTTCATCAATTTTGTTAAAAGGAGTGTTTGCTTGGAAAAGTATATTATCAAGAAACGAAATATAGTTGTTTTGTAATGCTTTAATTTTTAAAGAATCAATCTCTTGATTTCTCAATTTTACAGATAATGTATCAATAAAACTATTGTTTGTTACTTCAAAAAGTAGTGAATCTAATTTCTTATTACTGCTATGCCAGTAATATAAAGTGTCCTTAGCTTCATTCATAACAACCTTACTTGAAAAAGATTCTTCAACAGTTGAAATTAAATTAATTTTATAATCTTCTAGTTCACCATCAAATCCAAAAGAAATTGAGTTTTTAGAAGATTGTTTTGGTCTACTAAATTTAAAATCTAAATTTTCTTTAAATAATTTTAAATTATAACTACCAGTATCTTTAGGTAAGCTAATAATTTCACTATAAAATGCTATTTTATCACTTGCATTTTGATAAACATAGTCTGTGTTTTCTTCTTTTAAAGCAATTAATAGATACTTTCCTTTTTTTAAGTTTTCTAAACTAAATAGGCCGGTACTATCTACAAGTTTTGTTATATACTTTGGCTTTGATTTGTAAATAATAGAATCAGAAGTAGTACTGTCGACTTCATAAAGCATAACATTAATTTCTTCAGAGGTTATTCTTTCTAAAGCATCCTTAAGTGAGCCATTTATTTTTAGTGAATCAATATACTTCCCTGTTGACAAAACATATTTATAATTTGAAAAAACATTATCTGCATTATTATCAACAATACTTTCCCCAAAATTAAATACATAGGTAGAGTTTACTTGCAACGAATCTTGAAATTTAATTTCTAAATATTTACTTGCTGTTCCAAGTGGAGTTATTTCTGGTGCAGGATCTATAGGCGGAGATATAATTAAATATTTTTGTAAGTTTTTAAATTTTATGTATTCATCAAAATAAACCCTTATTTCCTTTGAATTAAAATTTAGTGTGTAATTCTCTGGAGTTGATTTAATAATGGAAGGCGCAATTTCATCTATTTCACCCCCAGTTGGAGTGCCTCTATTTGCACAGCATAGGATTGTTAGTGCAATAATAGTTTTCAAGACAAAATTTGTTAATTCCCTCACTCGTAATGTTAGATTAAATACAAATTAACGTATAATTTTCAAAAAACCATTCCTTTAGTTCAAAAGGGTTTCATATTTTTACATTATGGGTACAAATGAAGACAAGTTTAAAAGAGTTATTTCTCACGCTAAAGAATACGGATTTATTTTTCAGAGTAGTGAGATTTATGATGGTTTAAGTGCTGTATATGATTACGCTCAAAATGGAGTAGAGTTAAAAAATAATATAAGAGAATATTGGTGGAAATCAATGGTGCAAATGCATGACAATATAGTTGGTATAGATTCTGCTATTTTAATGCATCCCAAAACTTGGAAAGCATCTGGTCATGTAGACGCTTTTAATGACCCTTTAATTGATAATAAAGATTCTAAAAAAAGATACCGTGCAGATGTACTTGTTGAAGATTACTGTTTAAAGATTGAAAACAAGATTGACAAAGAGATTTTAAAAGCGGCGAAGAGATTTGGCGAAAAGTTTGATAAAGAACAATTTATAATTACTAATCCTCGTGTTGTAGGGTATAAAGAAAAAATTACCATCATTTTATCTAGACTTGGTAAGTCTTTAGAAAAAGAAGATTTAGAAGATGTTAAAAATTTAATATTAGAGTTAAATATCGTTTGCCCAATTTCAGGCAGTAAAAATTGGACAGATGTTAAGCAATTCAATTTGATGTTTGGAACTAAACTTGGTGCTTCTTCAGAAACTGCTACGGACCTATATTTAAGACCCGAAACTGCACAAGGCATATTTGTTAATTTTTTGAATGTTCAAAAAACAGGAAGAATGAAAATTCCATTTGGAATTGCTCAGACTGGCAAAGCATTTAGAAATGAAATTGTAGCTAGACAATTTATCTTTAGAATGAGAGAGTTTGAACAAATGGAAATGCAATATTTCATTAGACCTGGTACGCAAAATGAGTGGTATCAGAAATGGAAAGAGACTAGAATGAAATGGCATACCTCATTAGGAATGGGAGAAGAGAACTATCGTTTTCATGATCATGAAAAATTAGCTCACTATGCAGACGCTGCCAGTGATATTGAATTTAAATTCCCCTTTGGTTTTAAAGAACTAGAAGGTATACATTCAAGAACTGATTTCGATTTAAAACAGCATCAAGAATTTTCAGGAAAAAAACTTCAGTATTTCGATCACGAGTTAAACGAAAATTATACACCATATGTAGTAGAAACTTCTATCGGTCTAGACAGAATGTTTTTAGCAATTTTTTCTAACTCATTATGTGAAGAGACTCTTGAAAATAATACTACACGTACTGTTTTGAAAATACCTCCATTTTTATCTACCTATAAAGTTGCAGTATTACCTCTAGTTAAAAAGGATGGATTATCAGAGCTTGCAAAAAATATTTATAAAGAGTTAAAGTTAGAGTTTAATGTAACATATGATGAAAAAGATGCAGTTGGTAGAAGGTACAGAAGACAAGATGCAATAGGAACTCCTTATTGTATTACCGTCGACCATCAGACAAAAGAAGATAATACTCTAACTATTCGAGATAGAGACTCAATGACTCAAAATAGAATTGCTTTAAAAGAGGTTGAAAACTATATAAAAGAAAAGGTTAGTTTTAACTCTGCATTATCTAAAATGCTGTAAACATACCTTCTTTTTTAAACTATTTTTTTATTATAAATTTTAGTATTTCATAGAAAAGATATAATTTAGGTTTTTTTATAAATTAATTTAACCCCTAAATTAAAATGTTTAAAATCTTAAAAACTCTAGTTTGTTTATCGTCACTTCTTGTGTTTAACAATTTATACTCACAACTTGGTGAATCACAAAAACCTTCATGGACACAAACTCTTGATTATAAATTCGTCCCTAGTATAACTGACCAAATTAAAGATGGAACTTTCATACCAGCAGATGTGGATTCCTATAAAAAGTTAGGTAGAGAAAAAAGATGGCATGGAAATAAAGTTGTTCCTGGAAAGGGTTTACCAAAAGGAGATGATCCACTACTTTATTTACAAGAAAATGTTACAACTAAAAGTAGTAGAGATCCTATATTAACCTTTGAAACTACGGCTAATACAGCTACCCCTTCTGATCCAACTGGTGAAATAGGTAGAGATTATTATTTTGCGTCTTGGAATTCATCATTTAGATTTTTTAATCTAGATGGAACACCAGCTACGGCAGCAGCAAGTTTAAATACCATATTTGGTAATGATCAATCTGGAGATCCTATAGCATTATATGACAGTCAAGTAGATCGATATATTATTACATCTATGGGTGGTAGTGGATTAAATTTTGCTATTTCACAGGGGAATAACCCAGTTTTAGATGGCTGGCATGTTTATTCAGCTAGTTCTTTTGGTACTGATGGACAATTTCCAGATTATCCTAAATATTCAATTTGGTCTGACGGTTACTATTGCACTACGAATACCTCAGCAAACAATTTATATGTTTTAGAAAGAGATAAAATTATTGATGGGGATCCAACAGCATCAATACAAGGATTTGATTCACCTCAAATGATTACTAGTGGATTTGCTTCTGCTCAAGTTTTAGATATCACTAATGATGA
>JAPKAF010000059.1 GCA_028825365.1 Flavobacteriaceae bacterium
TGCTCCTATACCAAGAACTGCTAAATCATATGCAATTCTTCGTTGATCTTCTTTAAATTTATTAGCTTCAAAAACATTTTTTATTAATTCCTCTTCTGCTATTTCAACACTTTGTTTGTAATTTAATTGTAAAAATAAATCTAATTCATCTTGATTAGCGGGTAAGTTAGAAGGATCTGGAGAAGAATATAAGTTATCTCCGGTCACAGCATTTAATTGATCAATATATTCTTTATTTATTATATCATTTAATGCGTTAAATGCATAATCAGTTCTTTCTTTTATAGCAAATGGATCAGTAGCAAAAGATTTTATTTCATAACCTTTGTCTGTCATTCCATTTACAACAATATCTACAAACTTTGGTATTACAGGTACTATTTTCCAATCTAAATTTAAATAAGACAAATCGCCATTAATAGACAATTCATTTTTATATTTTTGAACCGGTTGCTCTCCTCTAGCATATAATCTTAAGCTATGATAATTTTGAAAATTTTGTAAATACTTATCACCACTCATATCCTGCCTAAACCATTCATTTTCAATAGCCTGGCCCACTCGAAGCCCATAGTCATAACTATTCTTTACTGAATCAGGTACTACCTGGTCTGGGAATGAACTGTTATAATTTGTTGTAATCATTTATTTTTAAATTATTTTTGATGTAAAACCATCATTATTATATTTTTTTATTCCTAAACTTACAGGCTTAAAAACTTTTTTAGCAGAAGGTGCATATTTATTTTTATTACAAGCCATTATTGCTAACCCTGAACTAATAGAAGCATCATATTTTGTTCTATTATTTAAATTAAACTTAGACCAGTCATTAAGCGTTCTTAAAAAATACATATCGCCATAAGCATCATTATTAAATCCTACGTAAGCGTCTATATAACTTTCTATAGCAGCCGCATGTGCTTGTTTCATATCTTCACTTGAATTTGGTACGCCTCCAATTTCTTTTTCTGTAATAGATAATTTATTATAATTTTTATCAGGTCTATTTATTGAGTATCCTCTATAACCTCTTCTTTTTAAATAATATAATAATCTTGGTTTATTATTTTCTGCAAGTATAGGCATTCCATAAAACACTAAAGCCATTAATACATCTTCAAAAAATGTTTCTGCATTATCAGGTCTTGCAACATATTCTAAAAAAAACATATTAGGCGGAATATCTTCCATAGAAAACTTTGTTAATCCGTGCAAAGATCCTTTAGATCCTCTGCCATCTACTGTGCCTGATATATCATAACTGTCACATCCAAATGCTCCGCAATGTTCATTGCCTGGATGCTTAGCCCCATTTTTTAAAATAATTTTGTTTTGCATGTTATTATCCGGTACCCAGGAAATAAAAAATCTTCCTTTATTGTTTGGAACAAACATTACTTTAGTATCTCGTACTCCGCCAAACCATTGAAAATTACCTTGTGTTATTAAACTTGACTTAGTAATTTCTTCATTATAATCTATTTGTTCGTAAATCTTAGTTAGATTAAATAAAGATTGTTTGGTTTCATCCCTAAATGCATGTTGCATAGTTCTGGGAAATTGTCTATAAAATTCATTTAAAGCATCTTGATCTGTTTTTAAACCATCTACTTCATTTTGCCAATAATCTATTACACCTATATCTACTTCACTTTTATCTATACTAATTACTGGTGTTTTTGGTGTATCGAATATAGGTACTCCATATTTATCAATGAATCCTTCGTAATTCCATTCCATAGGTATGAACAAAGAATATAATCCTGAGCTAGTCTGACCGTTGCGGTTTCTTTTAGTAACACTTGAATTTTCATATAATCTTTTAAAATTTTCTCCCCCTTTATCTAATGCGTTTGATGTTGATCCCATCATACACTTACCAACTATTCTGCTACCTAGTCTTAATGTAGTTTTAGTTACTCTCCAGTTATTTAATATATTATCAGGTCTTTCCCATTTACCAGATTCATCATGTACTAATAGCTTAAGTTTTTCACCGTCATAACTGTTATCTCCTGTATTCTTCCAGTCAATAGTAGTATCTAATCCTTCAATATCTTTTAACTGCTCGTTTAATTCTATTTTTCTTCTAGTTAATTTCGAGGCAGGGACCCTGTACGCAAGCTCCGTCTTCGGCCTGTCCATCCCGTCTTGTACCGGCTTGAAGAAGAACGGATAGTTCGTGGATATTGGTACAACTTTGTCGGTAAACATTTTTTTTGCATCAGCACCCGTCTTTGATAAAATTCCAAATCTAGCATCGCTTGATATTGTTGCCTGGCTAACAGTCTCTGATGATGCCATGAAGCTAAACCCAGACCGTCTATTCTTGAGGTAGCATATACCGTAACACCTACTGTCGGCCTTACAGGCTTCCCAAAATATGTAGAATAGTCTGTTAGATTCCCTGAACTCTGCGGCCCCAACATCAATCTTGGTCCACTGCAAGTACATGTAATGAGAACCAGTAATGTAAGTAGGGATGCCATTATTGTAGAACGAAAACCCTTCTTCTCTAGCTTTAAATTCATTCTCTATATAGTTATACCATTGTTCTTTAAAATTGTCAGGATAATTATTCCAATCAAAAACACTTTTAATTTTGCTTAATGCTTTAGGATATTCAAACTTTTCCCAATGCTGCTCAGCTTTTACATTACTTTTTTTATAAGCTTTGTTAATTATTGGTAAACCAATCCGAAAGCCTTGTATATCATATATTGCGCCTACAGTGCCATTTTTACTTATAACTACTAAATCATATTCTTTATTATAACCGTACTTAAAACTTTTTAATCTATTTAATCTTTTTAAAGTATTAGGTCTTATGTGATCATCTACTATTGAATATAACGTTTGTTGATACATTATTTAGATCTGCTTTCAGCAAAACCGCCAAATTTATTAGCTTGCTTTGTATTATCTTCTAACATTTTTTCTTCTTGCTCTATTCGAGTTAATATTTCAAACGCATCAAATATTGCTAGTTTTTTAGTTGCAGCAGCATTTTTAAGTCTATCTGCAGATATATCATCACCTGAATCTACAATTGCTTCTTTAGCTACTTTAATTAATTCCTCAACTGCTAACTGCCCAGCCTGGATTATATTCAACTTCGTCTCCTTTGTATTCATATTTAATAACAATATCATTTGATTTCATACAGTATAAACGCTCGTTATTTATTATAAACTCCCATTCACCATTTGGTGTAAACCCTACTAGGTCACCAGAGCTAATATCAAGCGCATTTAAAGAGCTATTGTCATATTTTAATATACCAATAAGGCTCTGTTCTTTATCTTGCTTTAAATAGTCATTATTTAAAATAGGTTTAACAAAGCATCTGTCTCCAAAAGCTTTCCATTCACTATTTTTTTTATGCAAATAAATTTGATCTATTTGACAAAAATACAAATTATCTTTAAAATATTTGCTACTATTTTTTTCTTTACCTCTTATATCATAATATCTTCTAAAAACATTGTGATGTATTATTATTTCATCACCTATTTTTATTAAAGTTTTATATGCTAATGGTACAGAAATTACTTTAGCTTTTTTATTTATAAATTTAAAAGATTCTATACTAGAATTTAATATTAAATTTTTATCGTTTATTTTTAAAGTGTTGTTATATCTTTCTCCTATTGGTTCAACAATAAAATCGTATACACTATTCATATTCTAAATTATATTCAACAGATACCGCCATGTTAGTATTAAACTTCTTCCACGGCAATACCTCGTTGTTTTTTTTAATAAAAATATTATAAGAACCATCAGTATCTTCAAATATGATATAAGCTATTTTATGTCCCCCATAGACTTCTTGTCCAACGGAGTAGTGCATGGCATCATTTTTATAATCAGAACCAATGCTGATCTTCCTTATAATACTAGACATTTTATTGCTTTACTTCTTCAGAACTTTCTATTTCAGAATATTCACCTGTTTCTAAATCAATGCTAATTGCACCGTACTCTTTTTCTAATTCTTTTTTATAATCTTCCATTTCTTGGCTTATGCCAGCGTATTCATGTAGCAATACGTGCTTTTGATTTTCAACAAACCCAACATCTCTTAAAAGATTATTCATTTTTGTTTGTTGTTCTTTAACTTTAGAAAGTTGCTCTTCTGTTACTTTGTTTTTCTTTACTTCTGTTTTTACTTTTGTCATTTGATTTAATTTAATTTAATTTAACTTATTTTAATATAATGCTATAATAGTTGTTGCTGTAGTTGCAGCATCAGTTGTGTATACTTTTCTAAATAATCCGTCTAATGTTGTTCCTTGCAATATACCATTTAAGGTAATGGTTTGATTAGGTGGCGCTGAAGCTAATTCTACTTTAACAGCACTTCCTCCAGCTGCTCCATTAATATA
>JAPKAF010000026.1 GCA_028825365.1 Flavobacteriaceae bacterium
TGTTCAGCAAGTTGAGGTTATAAAAACAAGTACTCAGATTGAAAAATTTTCTAAAACTATTGGACAAAATGAATTTAAAGTAAATTTATTTGACCTTTTAGTGTATGAATCTTTGCATGTTGGTTATGAGAGAATGAATAACACATCTACTGCTTATGGAGCTACTATGTTAATTAACGTGGGAGATTCTGAATTGAATGATAATTTTGCAGTAACGCCTTACTTTAGAGTCTACTTTTTAGAGTCTGAGGATTATGGTGGTTATGGATTTTTTGCAGAGGTATTTTCAAAATTTGTTTTTGGTGACACTGGTATTGATGAGTTTGAAGGACCTACTGATAATGAAAACTACTTTGATATTGCTCTTGGAGCAGCTTTAGGAAGGAAATGGATTAATAATAAAGGGTATTCATTTGAAGTTCGTATAGGACTTGGAAGAAATTTATTTTATGAAAGCAACCAAGAAGATAGGGGAGAAGCTATGGGTAGTTTTGGTGTAGCTCTAGGTAAAAGATTTTAAAAACTTTTGTTTAACTATATTTGTTTAAAAATTTTTATTTTTTGACAAATATGAACTTATTTCGTTTATTTTTCTTTTTAGTATTTTCTCAAGTTTTTTCCCAAGATGTTAGAATAAATGAGTTAGTTTCATCTAACTCAGTAATTTTTGACGAAGATGGAGACACCCCAGACTGGATTGAATTATATAATTACGGTTCTACCCCTGTGTCATTACTAAATTGGAGTATTTCTGATGTTGAAGATAACGATGAACCTTGGGTGTTTCCAGAAATAATTTTAGCAGAAGATGAGTACTTGTTAATCTGGGCATCTAATAAAAATAGAGGTCAATTAACTTTTCCAAGAACATTAATTAATCAAGGAGATATATTTAAGTTTATTATTCCAACATCTTCTATTTCTGATAGTTGGACCTCAATAAATTATAATGATAACTCTTGGCTCCAAGGCACATCTGGTTTTGGTTATAGTGATGGAGATGACTCAACATATATTTCAAATGGAACTACTTCAGTATATCTTAGAAAAGACTTTACAGTTTCAAATATTGATGATATTACTAGTTTAATTCTAGATATTGATTATGATGATGGTTTTGTTGCATACATTAACGGGATTGAAGTTGCTAGAGCCAATATCAACGGATCTCCTCCAGCTTATAATGCAACATCAAATACTGATCATGAAGCTCAAATGTATTCTGGTGGCTTTCCTGATAGATTTGTAATTGATAATTTTCAAGATATATTAACACTAGCAAACAATACATTAAGTATCCAAGCTCATAATGTATCTGCCGAATCATCCGATTTATCTATTATTCCTTTTTTAACTGCATTGTATTCATCCGAATCATCCGATGGGATCACACCACCTGATATTCTGCAATTTTCTTCCAATAATTTACATACCGATTTTAAAATATCTTCGTCTGGTGAAACAATATTTTTAAGAAATAATTCTGGGGATTTAGTAGATTCTATAAATTTCGAGAATTTACAATCGGATATTTCTATCGGAGTTTCATCTAATTCAGATCAGCTAGTTTATTTTGAAACACCTACTCCAAATGAAGAAAATGATACCGCTGAATCATCTGGAATTGTATCCTCAACAGTTCAGTTTTCCGATGATGGTGGCTCTGTAAATAATACTATTAATTTATCTTTAAGTGGTAATGAAGATGGAGAATATATTCGATATACCTTAGATTCTAGTGAACCAGACTACACCTCTATTTTTTATGATAGTCCAATACAAATTAACTCTAACAGTGTAGTTAGAGCTAAAATATTTAAGAATAATCACATCTCAAGTTACTCAGACACTAGGTCTTTCTTTTTTAACACATCACATGATATGCCTTTTGTTTCAATTGTTTCGGATCCCTATAATCTATTTGATTATGAATATGGTATTAATGAACTAGGAGATGATGCAGATAGTGACTTCCCTTATTTTGGTGCTAACTTTTGGGAAGATTGGGAAAGACCTTCTCATTTTTCTTTTTATAATTTAGAAGGAGAACTAGAAGTAGGGTTTAACGCTGGAATAAAAATGTTTGGTGGCTATAGTAGAGGTAATGCTCAGAAATCCTTTGCTTTTTTTGCTAGAGGACAATATGGTTTATCTGAATTTAACTATCCATTTTTTTCTGAATTAAATTATTCTAAGTTTCAGTCCTTTACTTTAAGGAACTCAGGTAACGATTGGCTTAAAAGTCAAATTAAGGATGCTGCTGTTACAAGCCTCATGTATGGTACTGATTTAGAATATCAAAGCCACCAATCAGTTGCCTCATATATTAATGGAGATTATTGGGGATTATATAAGATTAGAGAAAAGGTAAATGAGCATTTTATTGCTTCGAAAGCAAATATACCTATTGACGATATAGATTTATTAACTAATAATTCTGAAGTAGTTCATGGAACTAATGAAGACTACGTTAACCTAATAAATTTTATCACGAATAATAATTTATCTATTCCTAGCAATTATGAGTATGTTAAAACTCAAGTTGATATCGATAATTTTATTATTTATAATGTAATCCAAATTTACGGAGATAACCAAGATTGGCCAGGCAATAATATTAAATATTGGAAAAGTGACGGAGGTAAATGGAGGTGGATTTTATACGATACAGATTTTTCTTTTTCTGGTCAATGGTGGGCTTGGGATGTGAATAACCATTACTTGATAAACACTTTAAATTTTGTTCTTTCTGGATCTCAAACAAATTGGGCTAGTGCACCTTGGGCTACTTTTATGCTTAGAAGTTTAATTAAAAATACCGAGTTTAGAAATAAGTTTGTTAATAGGTATGCTGATGAAATCAATACTCGATTTTTAGCTTCTGATGTTGTTCAGCATTTTAATGATATTTATGATAAAATTATTGATGAGGTTCCTGATCATATGCAAAGATGGAATAGTAATGATGACCCATATTATTTTGTAGGACATATGATTAATTTTGCAGTAAATAGACCAGATTCTGCAAAAGAGCACATATTAAGTGAGCTAGACCTTCCAAATTATCATAAAGTTTCGCTTGAGAATTCTACACCTGAATTTGGTTTTATTAGAGTAAATAATAATTTGAAAATTCAAGAACAAGCATGGAATGGAGACTACTTCGAAGAAGTTCCAATTACTTTAAAAGCTGTTCCAGAATTTGGTTATAGTTTTTCACATTGGTCAGGCGCAACTGATTCGACTGAAGAGGAAATTATTTTAGATATTAACGATGATATATTTGTTGAAGCACATTTTGTCGAAGATCAAAATCCGTCAGACTTAAATATTGTTATTAATGAGATAAATTATAAATCATCTGATGATTTTAATTCCGATGATTGGATAGAATTGTATAATCCCAACGATTATTCAATTGATATTTCTAATTGGATTTTTACTGATGATAATGATGTAAATACTTATGTATTTCCAGAAAATACAATTATAGAACAAGATTCATATATAGTTGTTGTAAAAGATATTGGTGATTTTTCAAATTCATTTGCTGAAATTTCAAACTATACAGGAGAATTTGATTTTGGATTATCTTCTTCCTCAGATGCTATTAGAATATTTAATTCTGAGATGGTTATTCAGGATGAAGTTTATTATACTTCTTCTTTTCCATGGCCTAACCTAGGTAATGGAGATGGGTATACATTAGAGTTAATAAGTCCCTCACTAGATAATAGTTTGCCAGAAAGTTGGACTAATTTCAATGAATATGGGAGTCCAAATGAAGTTAATTCACCTACTGCAAGTATAAATAACATTGAACAAATTAAAGCTGTCTTATGGCCTAATCCAGTTGAAAATAGCTTAAATATCACACTAAATATTGACTATTCTGCCAATTATACTATTGACTTATTTGATTTAAAAGGTGTGAACTTAAAGACAATTTTTAATGGAACACTTGATCTAGGCGATAGTAATATAAACTATCGTACAGGGAATCTTTCTTCTGGAATTTATCTAATTAAAATCAGTTCAAATAATGGTATTGATAAAATTATTAAATTTATAAAGGAATAATTTCAACTATAATTTTCTTTCAATAAATAAGGCTTTTCGTTATAGATTTTAATTATTAATTCTCCGAAAAGTGTATTAGCCCAAGCAAACCATGACCTGTTAAAATCTGATTGGTTATCCTTATGAAATGCTTCATGCATAAAACCAGTATTATCATGTGTAGCTAAGAGCATTTTTAGACATTTTTTTATTTCATTATCATCATTACTTGTCATCGCTCTTAAAATTATACCCATAGGCCATATTTTATCCTTTCCAGTGTGAGGACTTGCTTGACCTTCAGCAATTTTCCCTTTTAGAAAGTAAGGATTATTTTCACTGATTAGAAACTTCCTTGTATTTGTGTAAATAGGGTTTTCTTTAAATTCTTTATCTAAATAAGCAAGGGACATTAATGACGGTACATTAGCATCATCCATAAACAGTTTGTTACCAAAACCATCTACTTCGTAGGCATATATTTTACCAAAGCTTAAATGTTCTTGTATAGCATACTTGTTTACCGCATTTTCAATTTCATCTGCAAAATCTTTACATTCTGAAGAAAAAATGGGATCAATATTCTCTTTTTTGTAGATGTTAGATATTTGTCTCAAAGTAATCATTGCAAAAATATTTGATGGTATTAAAAAACCAAATAATGTTGCGTCGTCAGATGGTCTAAACATAGATGCTATTAAACCGACTGGTTTTAATGGTCTTCCAGTTCCGTTGAAGACTGGAGCATCAATCATTTGGTTACCATTTCTAATAAATCTATATGGAGAATCCCCATTTTTTCTTTGTTCTTGTCTAAATGTGTCAAGTATTATTTCAATTGATTTTATCCAGTCCTTGTCAAATATAGAATTATCGTTAGTTAATCTATAATATTCATTGGCAAGACGAACAGTGTAGCATAATGAATCAATTTCCCATTTTCTTTCATGCACACCTGGTATTGGATTTGGAATATCACTATTATATTGAGAAACTTTATCCAAGTCTTTATAAAAAGCATTAGCATATGGATCTGTTAAAATACATTTGACTTGTCTATTGATTAACCCTTTAACTAATTTTTTTAATTTATCGTCTTTATTAATAAGTGGTAAATAAGGCCATACCTGGGCTGTGGAATCTCTTAACCACATTGCATCAATATCTCCTGTTATAATAAATGTATCATGCTTTTTTTTAATTATTTCGTAATCTACAGTTGTATCCAATGTGTTTGGATAACAATTTTCAAACATCCATGCTAGTTGAGGGTCTGAAATTTGTTTTTTTAATTTTAAAATTAGTTCCTCTACTGATGAACTTGTAAATGTTCTGTTATTTTTATTTGGTCGTTTACTTATATAAAAATCATCATTACTATTTAGAATACTATTACCAAAAATATTTACTGACGAAGCTCCAGCTAAGGCTAAACCACTATTTAATATAAAATTTCTTCTTTTCATGAGTTTTTTCTTTAAAAGTAAATTTAATAAAACTTCAACTATTATTAATAATTATAATTTATTGTAAATTGCATCCACAATTAAAATTATAAATATGAACATAAATATTACATTATTAATAACAAGAATAATATTTTCTCTATCTATGATGACTCATGGATATCCTAAGTTAATGAATTTATTATCCGGGAGTCCTAGTTTTGGTAACCCAATAGGAATAGGCGAAATTCCAACATTAATTTTAGCAGTTTTAGCGGAATTTATTGCACCTATATTTATCATTATTGGGTATAGAACAAAGATTTTCACTTTACTACCTATGGTTACAATGCTAGTTGCAGCATTTGTAGTTCATTTAGAAGATCCATTTAAAAGAAAAGAATTAGCAATATTATATTTGGTAGGCTTTTTAATTGTTTTTTTAATGGGACCTGGTAAATACTCGATAAACAAGAAATAATTAATTTTATAAAATCAAAAAAACCTTCAATTTTGGAGGTTTTTTTTGATTAAAATTTTAGATGCCTAACGGTATCTTCATTGTTCATTATCTGTTTCAGAGAATCGATTCCTAGTAGTAAATGTTTTTTATCGAACAAAGCTGAATTGACATTATCATTGACTTGAGTTTTAATTCCCTCTGGTACCATAGGCTGATCTGTAACTAGTAAAAGTGCACCTATTGGTATTCTGTTGTGAAATCCAACAGTAAATAATGTAGCAGTTTCCATATCAATGGAATAAGCTCTAACCTTTTTTAAATAATTTTTAAATTTATTATCAAATTCCCACACTCTTCTGTTCGTAGTGAAAACTGTCCCTGTCCAATAATCAATTTTTTTATATTTTAGTGCTGAAGATATGGCTCTTTGTAATGAGAATGATGGCATAGCAGGAACCTCAATAGGGAAATAATCATTTGATGTTCCTTCTCCTCTTATTGCCCCTATTGGTAAAATAAAATCTCCTATTCCAATTCTCTTTTTTAATCCTCCACATTTTCCTAAAAATAAAACAGCTTTAGGCTTTATTGCTATTAAAAGGTCCATTACAGTTGCTGCATTTGGACTACCCATTCCAAAGTTAATTATTGTAATATTATCACAAGTCGCTGAAGACATATTTTTATCCATTCCATCAACTTCAACTTTATGAATATCAGCAAATTCATCTACATATTTTTGAAAATTTGTTAATAAAATAAAATTCCCAAAAGCTTCTAATTTTATACCCGTATATCTTGAAAGCCAATCTTTAACTATTTCTTTTTTTGTTTTCATAAGTACAAAACTAATGAATAATTAATTAATTAATATATTACCTACTCTGTACTCAATGTTATTTCATAAAACTAAAATTATTATACACCTCTGCTATATTGATTTAATTTACCATTAGTTTGTATTTATTAAATTGAGATAAAGTCTATAATTTTATTAGTTATATTGCATCATTAGAACATTACATCATTATATCTAATTTAGATTTGAACAAAATTTGAATTTATTTATAATCTTAAGTTATATTTTAATTATTTTTGTCAACGATTAACTAATCAAATTATGACAAGACTTTTTTTTATCTTACTATTTACTTCATTGGAAATCTTCAGTCAGGTTGTCTCAGTAGAAGACAGGAAAATTTTTGTAGACGGGGATGAATATAGAATAAATGGTATTTGTTATGCTAGAGGTGAAGGAAATGGCGAAACTTCAGGTTTTTCTTATACAGATGATATTCCTTTGTTAGTAGAAGCTAATGTTAATACAGTGAGAACTTACTCTTCAATGACTGATGTAAATGAATTAAATGCATTCGCTGAAGCTGGGATAAAAATTATAATGCACTTAAATGAAAATAGTTATACTTGGTATGTAAATCAGTACAAAGATCATCCAGCTATATTAATGTGGGAATTTGGAAATGAATTTAATTATCATCCAGAATGGTTTGGAGGTAATATTGATAATTGGTATGATTTGTTAGAAACTGCTGCTGAAAATGTTAAAACTATCGATCCTAACCATCCGGTTAGTACTGGAAATGGCGAAGTACCATCTTTAGAAGTTATTAATAGCTGCCCTAGTGTAGATGTATGGGGGATGAATATTTATAGATTTTTAAATACCGTAAGTGCCATTACAGAACTAGCTAGTTATTCAGACAAAGCAATGTATATTTCAGAGTCTGGAGCAGATAGTTATAATAATAATTCTCAATCTGATAATGAATCTCAACAAGCTTTAGCTACAGAACATATCTTAAATACAGTACTTAGTTATTCTAATCTTTGTGCCGGGATAACTTTATTCGAGTTCTGTGATGAGTGGTGGAAAGCAGGGGACCCAAGTTCACACGACTCTGGTGGTTTTGCTGTAAGTGTTGCCTATGATAACTTTGCTAATGAAGAATATTGGGGTATAGTCAATAGGGATAGAACAAAAAAAGAATCTTTTTATGTAGTGCAGGAAATTTATGGAAATCAAGGCGGTAATGGAACTAACGAAGATTTAATCACTTTTTTAGAATCAGGAACATGGAGACTGCAAACGGAGGTATCTGGATATAGAGGAGTGGGCCCTGGGGACTCATTTAGTGCAGAATGGTGGAATTCAAGTGCAAATGAAGATGCATCAACTAACGGACTATACGATGATAGGTTTAACTTTTATGGTACAAGTATTAGTGGACAATCTATATTGGAGATAGATACTGGTGATGATGGAAGTATTATGGGTAAAAAACCAGAAATTGATGCTGCTTTTGATCCTACAAACAGCAATAATTATACAGCTGACAATGAGTTTAACGAATATTATAGCTATCCAAAATCCGACTATTCTGATAGTTTTGTATTAAGCAATGAAGGCGAAACCACAGAGACAATTACTTTTGATAGTAATGGTGGATTAGGATTTTATACGGCATTAAATAATCAACAGTATCAAGTTTTAGATAGAACAGAGACAACCATGTATTTAAGAAATGTTGGTTCTGAGGGGAATTCATGGTATGGAAAATTTACAACAGATGTGTTATCGAATCCTGAAGTAGAACAATTAGAAATGATTTTATTTCCAAATCCCGTTAATACTGATTATGTTACTATTAAAACTTTTCTTAGAGGAATCAAATATGTAGAAATATTTGATATTAATGGAAGATTGGTATTAAAACAATCTTTAGACTCTGAATTGTTAAATATTAGTCAATTTAATGCTGGCTTGTTTTTTGTAAAAGTAACAATGGATGGAAAAAGCTCTACTTCAAAATTAGTTGTTTACTAATTAGCTAAAACTTTAATATCATCAATAATTCGAAAAATTTCATTTTCATCAGTGCCATCATATATTCCGCGAATTTGTTTTTTAGTATCTATTAAAATAAAATTTGGTGTATGGATAAAGTCTTGAAGACCTCCATCTCCTTGTTCTACGACTGCAAAATAACTTTTTCTAGCTAATTCATATATGTGTTTTTTTGAACCTGTTGTGATATTCCATTTAGAGTCATTCACTCCTTTTTCTTCTGCATAAGCCTTAAGAATTTCAACATTATCAATTTCAGGTGTAACAGATAACGACAATAGCATCACTTGTGAGTTATCAATAAATTCATCTTGTATCTTTAGCATATTATTTGTCATAATAGGACATATACTAGGGCAACTAGTGAAGAAAAAATCTACTACATAAATTTTATTTTCATAATCTTTACTTGTAATAACATCTCCATTTTGATTAGTTAAATTAAAATCTGATACAGTATGATTTTTATTAATATTTCTTAAACTCTTATCTACTAATTTTGGTTCAAAGTCTACAGGATTATAAATAGGAAGCTGTTTTTCATTTACTTGATTACAAGAGAATACCATAGTAAAGATTAAAATGCAAGTATATATTAATCGAGTTTTATACATTTTTTGCATTTACAGTTGAATTACTAGCTAAAAAATCTTTGGCTTCTAATACTTCTGGTCTTAAACTATTTGTTTCTGAACTCAATTCAACTAACTGATTAAAATAGTATGCAGCCAACTGTGTATCGTTAAGTTTTTGAGCAGCTTTAGCAGCTCCATATATTCCATTAAACCTAAATGGATGTCCCTTTAAATTCACTTCATACGATTCAAGTGCTTCTTGAGGTCTGTTTAATGCTAAGTAAAGATCTGCTAATAGTTCATCTGCAGGAATAATTTCACCAGGAGTAACAGCTGCTTTAGAGGTTTTGCTTTCTAAATCGGAAGCTATTTTCATGTATTCTATAGCTTTTTCTGAATTTCCTTTTGAGTACTCTATCCAGCCCTTAATAGCTTCTATTTGAATAGTTACTTGGCCTGCCTCATAATTATTTTCATTCTCTTTCAATTTATTTTTAAGAGAAACTAAAATTTCTAATTCCTTTTCTGCAGCTAAAGGGTTGCCAGTGTTTGAAAAGCCTAATGCTCTAGAAAAGTGTAGCATTGCCTTTGGCCAATGTGCTTTATTCCAATCTATATTTGTCTTAGGTAAATCAAGTTTAGTTGCTAATTCCCAATTTTTATTTTCCACTGCTAACCTGGAAGGAACTGCTATTAAAGCATATGCTGATGCAAAATGATCCGATGGAAAAACCTCTTTTATTGCTTTCATTTTATCCATCTCTGATTGTGCTTTAACATTATCTCCTAATTGGAGATATGCATACACTAAATAGTCTAAGGCATGAATTTCACTTACCCAACTTGCATCAGGATTTACTGATTCAGCATAGCATACTGCAGAATTTGCAGAATCTATGTTTGATTTGATTGATTCGTTCCAAAGTCCTAAACGTGTGAATATATGTGAAGGCATGTGTTGAGCATGTGCAGAGGCTGGTGCTATAACTGCATATTGACGTGCTGTTGAAAGAGCTAAATTAGCAAGCTCTGGAGAATCGTAATTATGTATAATATAATGCGCAATTCCTGGATGATTTGGATTTGTTTTGAATAAATCTTCTAATATTTTCCCTGATTTTTTTTGTTTACTGTATGTTTTATCATTTAAATCGGCGGTAGCTAAAATAGCTAAAGAGTAAAAAACAGCAGTTTCTACATCTTCTGGGTACTTATTGTATAACTCTTCCATTTTATCTTCATACTTACCTTTTCTAGTTTTAGTATCTAAATTTTGCCAATCTTTAAAGTAAATACTAACAGCATCAATATAATCCTTCTCTTTTTCGTTATTTGGAGTTAATGTTTTAGCTATTTCAAGTAGTGCTTCTCCTCGCTTAAGTGATTCTGGATTTTGTTTAAGGGATAATGGATGATTCAAAATACTCATGGCTGTTCCCCAATAAGCCATCAAGCATTCAGAGTCTTGATCTAAAATACTTACAAATGCTTTTTCAGCTTCAGCATATTCAAAGGAGTGTATTAAAGATAGGCCTAAGTTAAAAGTTTCACGAAGATCGTACCTGCATGACAATGAAAAACTTACTTCCCCAAAATTTGGATCTCCACAAAGTAAAAGATCTCCTCTATTTAGTTCTAAATCGGCAAAGGTTAGTGTTGTAGTTGTTTTTTTATTTTCACAAGAAGAAAAAAATAAAAATATAGTAAGTAATAGTAGAATCTTATTAAAATGAGTCATAGTTTTTTTTTATAAATTTAAATAAAATAAATCATTTTTTAAAATGCTTATTTAAATTCAAAATTATAGTAATAAACTACTCTATTAGACTTAAATCATAGGTGTCTGTTTCTGAAATATGAAAGTACCCTAATGGAAAATTTTCACTATTTGTGACATTTACAATATTCCCTAGTAACGAAGATGGAATGGTTTGAAAAGGACCGCCAGAACTTTGTCCACTTTGTCCTGAGAGTACTCTGAAATATGTTAAATAATCTTTAGAAACACCAGACATTTTTATGGAAACATCTGATGGTAATTCAATCTCATCTTTTTGATAAAAAAACGAAAAATTATAAATTGAACCATTAAAAAACCGGTCTTCAATTGGGAGGTATAAATTATTTGAAAAGTCAAATAAATAGTAGTTATCTGAGTTGATATCATCAATAAAAGTAACATTTATTTCAATTTCTTCTCCAGAAAAAAGTGTATTCTCTCCTTGGAATGCATCTGTAAAACCGGATGTTATAATTTTACTAGCAACACCTCTATAAACCTCTTGATTATAATATATATTAAGCTCATACTCAACGTTACTTTGAGGTATGAATGGTGTAGTAGGCTCATAATTTCCATCTAAATTTCCATCTAAAAATATAATCTCTATATTATTTGTCAGATCCTTTAACAGTACTGTAGCTGTAGTTACAATTGGTATTTGCTCTTCAAAATAATCTGTTGATTCTCTAAGTTTAACAATAGTCGTGGCAGCTACAGGAGTTTGGTTATAGTAAACTTCGAAAAAAGCGTCTACAATTAGTTTTGGTTCACCTGATGGTACTTCTATTTCAATTACATCCTCACAACCAAAAAATAAAAATATACTAAACAATACTAATACAATTTTTTTCATTTTTTTAAAATTTAAAATTATGTGTTATTGATGGAACCATGCCAAATATTGATGTTTTTATTGCTTGATTTGTAGATGTCTCTGTATTTCTTGAAAAAGCTACTGATGCTGCATTTTTACGATTATACACATTATATATTCCAAACACCCATTCTCCTTGCCATTTTCTTTTTTTATTTTTTGATGGCGTAAGTGTTCCAGAAATATCTAATCTATGATAAGCAGGGAGTCTATCTGCATTTCTTAGATTATCATTATAAATAGGCACATTTAGTCCCTGTAATTCGTATTGACCAACAGGGTAGTTGGTCGGCTGCCCAGTTTGTAATAAAAAGTTTGTGCTAAATTTCCATTTTGAACTAAATTCATAACTTGCGTTTATTGACAAGTCATGTGTTTTGTCATATGGAGTATTATACCACTTACTATTATTTATACCTGGTTCATTACTATTTCTGCCTGATGTTAGTTGTTCTGATTTGGATAAAGTATAAGCCAGCCAACCATTTAATTTACCTTCACTTTTTCTGAACATAAACTCTAATCCGTAAGCTCTAGATTTGCCATTTAAAATTACTGTTTCAATTTCATTGTTAGCAACTAAGTTGGCGCCATTTATGTAGTCTATTCTGTTTTTAATGTCCTTATAAAATAACTCTGCCTCTACAGAGTAGTCTCCTTCTTTGATTCTTTTAAAGTAACCGACTGCATACTGGTCTAAAAGCTGTGGTTTTATAAATGGCCCACTAGGTACCCAGATATCTAATGGAGTAGGAGAGGAGGTGTTTGATAATAGATGTAAATACTGTGCCATTCTGTTGTAGCTAGCTTTTAAGGAACTGTCAGAATTTAATAAATATGAAAATGATATTCGAGGCTCAAAATTATTAAAACTAGCTAGTATATCGCTTCTTTCATAATTTACTGTTCCGTTGGGTGTTGCAGGCTCATACTTTTGAAATTGTTGATTGTAAATAACTGGGTTATCATTTTCATATTTATTAAATTCATCTTGCCCTAATCGACTAAAATTACTAAACCTAAAGCCATATTTTAAAGTGAAGTTTTCAGAAATATTATGATCTGCCTCTAAGTAAATAGCAAACTCATTTGCGTATTTTTCAGTTAATTTAAATGGTATTATTCCTGAGTCATCTCTGTTTGGAAATATCTCACCAGCATTAAATTTTGTATAAATATTATTCACTCCATAACTTAACTTGAAGTTGTCTTTAATGTAATGATTAAAATCATATTTAAAATTTATGTTTGTAATACCAGAGTCCCATTCAAAGCCAACAAAGTCCAAAGTAAGTCCGTAAAAATAATCTGAATAAATTAGAGATAGGTTAGAGAACAATTTGTCAGTAAAAAGATGATTCCAACGAAGGTTTGTAACAGCATTACCGTACTTATTTATAAAACTATCATTTATTCCAAATACATCTTTTCCAAAATACGCTGAGAAAAAGATATTATTATTTTTGTTAAGTCTGTAGTTAAATTTAGTATTTAAGTCATAAAAATACGCTTCATTATTATTATCTATTAATGGTAAGAATAAGTGAGCATAAGAAGATCTCCCCCCAATTAAAAACGAACTCTTTTCTTTTTTAAGAGGCCCTTCAGCTAAGATCCTACTAGAAATTAATCCGATACCGCCTGTTAACTTAAATTCTTTATTGTTTCCTTCTTTTTGATATATATCAAGTACAGAAGATAGTCTGCCTCCATATTTAGATGGAATCCCACCTTTATATAGCTTAACATCTTTTATTACGTCTGGATTAAAAACAGAAAAAAACCCAAATACATGCGAAGAATTAAACACTATTGCTTCATCTAAAAGAATTAAGTTTTGATCAGCTGCACCACCTCTTACATTAAAACCTGAGGCACCTTCACCAGCTGAAGTTACTCCTGGCAATAAAATAATTGATTTAATAATATCTGCTTCTCCAAGTACTACAGGGATTTGTTTTATTGTTTTTGAACTTAGTTTATTAATACTCATTTGAGCTGTCCTAATATTGACTTTTTCAATATTATTTTGAATTATAATTTCATCTAAACTTTCGGAACTTTCTAACAAATAAAAATCTTTAGATATTTTATCTGTCAATATAATTGACTCATTTTTTGTTTTATATCCTAAATAACTCAATGATATTTCATGAGCACCTTTAGGGATAGTGATCGAATAAAAGCCATATTCATTTGAAGTAGTACCCACACTTAAATTTGGAAAATATATAGTTGCTCCTATTAATGTTTCGTTGCTACTTTTATCATATATAGAGCCACTGATTGTATATTTATCTTGACCTAAAATAGATAGATGAAAGAAAAAAATAAGTATAGTTTTTATAAGTAGATTCATTGTTATTTTATCAAACACAAAAATATACTAATACTTAAAGGATCAGAAATCCAAACTAATAATTATATGTTAATTTTATTATGTTATGTTGATGGTCGAACAATCTTAAGGAGAATTTTTTTCTAGATTTTAATAATAGATTATTCTATAATCTCGTAATCTATGTTTAGCTTTCTTAAAGCTCTTAGTGCTGAACCAGAGTTTTTATCTTCAATTTCGATATCTACTGGATCCCCTTCTAAAATTATGGATGTGAGTTCACTGGACAAAGGTTCATCTATGTTAGTTGAAATCTCCACTATACATTTGGATATAGCTCTTTTATCTGGCCTTTGGGCATTACAAGACAATAAATTTATTTTCATGTTTATAAATATATAAAAAAAATTCCCAAGAATAAATAGATATTCTTGGGAATAACTTATTGAACAACTAAATGATAAATTGAACTTATTTAACATTTACTAGATGATAAATTCTTTGTCTTTTTTAATTGTTACAACTTCATTACTCATTAAAGATTCTGCTAATGAATTTGTTTTAGGAATTTCATATTTAAAATAAAATTTCATCGTATGTATTTTACTTTCATAAAATGTTTTAGAGTATTTACTGTCAGAATTATTTAATTCAGTATTAGCATCTACAGCCATTTCTAGCCATAGCCAACCTAAAACTACAATACTCATATATTCCATAAACAAGTTAGCATCTGCTAAATAGCGTTCGTAATTTCCTTTTGCTGCAAATGGCATTAAATAATCTAAAACTTTATTCGAAAGTTGTAATTTTTCTCCTAAAACAACTGCATAATCTTTTAAATTATCATCTTTAGATGCCAATTTAATAGTTTGCATTATTTCAGCAGCCAACAACTTCAAAGCTTTTCCATTTTGCATGGTTACTTTTCTTCCTAATAAATCTTGTGATTGTATTCCAGTAGTGCCTTCATACAAAGCAGAAATTCTTATGTCTCGATAATATTGTTGTAAAGAAAAGTCTGTACAAAAACCATAACCTCCTAAAACTTGTAACCCATTATTTACCGATTCTGATCCTGCTTCGGATGGATATGTTTTTACAATTGGAATAATCATCTCTAAAAGCAAATTATATTTTTCTTTTTCTTCTTGAGAATTTGTCGAATGAATTATATCGTGATATTTTGATGCTAAAAATACTAAACTAAGTGATCCTTCTGCAATTGATTTTTGTAATAATAACATCCTCCTAACATCGGGATGTTCTATAATTAAGCTTTGTTTTTCTAATGGGTTTTTCTTTCCATCTGAAGTTAATTTTCTTCCTTGTGCTCGTTCGTTTGCGTATTGTAAAGATGTCCTGTAGGCTGCCATAGCAATAGCGGCTGCACCTCTACCAACTGCAATTCTTGCACCATTCATCATTAAAAACATTTGATTTAACCCTTTATGTTCTTCACCAACTAACCAACCTCTACAATCATCTTTGTCTCCAAAGCCCAGATGTGTTGTGCAATAACCACGTTGTCCCATTTTTTGAAAATCAGCTACAGTCATTACATCATTGTATTCTAAATTCCCATCTTCTTTTGGTCTATTTTTAGGAACAACAAAAAGAGAAATCCCTTTTGTTCCTTTTGGTGCACCTTCTATTCTTGCTAAAACCAAATGCACTATATTTTTCGCAAATTGATGATCTCCACCAGAAATAAATATTTTTTGCCCGCTTATTTTGTAATATCCATTATCAGTAGGAGTTGCTTTTGTAGTAATATCAGATAAAGAACTTCCAGCTTCAGGTTCTGTTAAACACATTGTTCCTCCCCAAATTCCAGCTAACATATTAGGAATATAAAGATCTTTTAAAGTTTTACTTCCAAACTCTATAATTAGTTCAGCTGCCCCTTGTGTTAAGCCGGTATAACCAGGTAAATGATTATTTGCTGCTTCCATAATATAAACCGCTGCTTGCAATGCGCAAAAAGGAATTTGCAACCCTCCGTCTTCATAATTAAATGCAGCCGCAATTATACCCATTTCCCCAGACTGATGCATAACTGTTTCTACTTGTTTGTGAACAATTACGGTTCCATCTTTGTGATATGCAGGTGTTTCATCCATTTCTTTAAAAAAAGGATATAATTCTCTATCAGAAAATTCTTTTACAGAATCAATGAAAAGATTTAAAGATTCTAAATCATGCTCTTGAAATCGTTCTCTAGTTAATAAATTTTCTAATTTATGAATATCATAAAGAATGTATTTAAGAGTTTCTAGGTCTACATACTTTTTTGGCATAGTTGAGATTTTATTATTAATTTTTATAATATAAGATAAAAAAAATATTCCCAAAAATAGATTAGTATTTCTGGGAATAATTTGTGGAGCCGCCGAGAATCGAACTCGGGTCCAAACAAGCTACAAAATAGCTTTCTACATGTATAGTTTTTATTTAATTTTCGATAATATAATGACTAAAAACTGCCTATATATTACTTAGTTTCTTTAGTTTCAAAAACAAGTCAAAACTCCAAGTTTTCTATGTTAATTTTTACGATGTTTCTTATTAGGCGCCATTAACCAAGGCTCCTAGGAAACATTTAGCATTTCCACCTAGTGGAACGAGGCCAATCCTACTATAATTCGGATTAAGCTGCTAAAGCGTAGTTATTTTCGCCGTTTAAATTTTAAAATAGTGTTTAACGCGTTTCAATTTCATTACGCGACATGCTTACTAATTTATAATACTCGCTGTCAATACCAGTCGACCCCAATTTCAATGAACACTTTAAAAATGAATGGCAAAGTTACAAAAAACTTGTACATGGATATAAATCAAACTAAATTAGCTTCAATAAAAAATTTATATGAAAATAGGAATAATTAAAGAATGTAAAACCCCCTCTGATAAAAGAGTAGTTTTTACCCCTTCTAAATGCTTAGCTGTTAAAAAACTTTATCCTGAAGTTGAATTTTTGATTCAGTCTAGTAGTGTTAGATGTTATTCTGATAAAGAATATTCTGATTTAGGCTTTAATGTAGTGAATGATGTTTCTTCTGCAGATGTACTAATTGGGGTTAAAGAAGTTCCTATTGATAAATTAATTGCTAATAAAAAGTATTTTTTCTTTTCTCATACAATTAAAAAACAACCATATAATAAGAACTTATTATTATCAATTTTAGAAAATAACATACAACTTTTTGATCACGAGACTATTGTTGATAAAAATAATAATAGATTAATTGGATTTGGATATTACGCAGGTGTAGTTGGAGCTTACAATGGTTTTCGTGCTTTTGGTTTAAAAAACAAATCATTTAATTTACCCAAAGCTTCTGATGTTAAGGACAGAGATCAATTAAACTCTGAATTACTTAAAATTACTATTCCAAATATAAAAATTGTATTGACCGGTAAGGGAAGAGTTGGTTCTGGAGCTAAAGAAATTTTAGATTTTTTAAAAATTAAAGAAGTTTCAGTTTCGGATTATTTAAATAATTCTTTTAACGAAGCTGTGTATGTCCAAATCGATGTATTGAATTACAATCAAAGAAAAGATAATCGGTGTCTAGATCGTTTTGATTTCTATAACAATCCTTCTGAATATAAATCTTCTTTCAATAAATTTTCAAAAGTAAGTGATATGTTTATAGCTGGTCACTATTACGATAAAAATGCTCCAAATTTAATTACCCTTGAAGATATAAATTTAGAGGATTTTAAAATTTCATTAATTGCAGATATTAGTTGTGATATTAATGGTCCTATTGTATCGACCATAAGATCATCAACAATTAATGACCCAATTTACGGTTTTGATCCCAAGCTTAATAAAGAGGTTGATTATACAAATGATGAAGCTATAGCTGTTATGGCTGTAGATAATTTACCCTGTGAGCTTCCTAGAGATGCTAGTGAGTCTTTTGGTGATATGTTTATTAAGGACGTTTTACCTTCTTTTTTTAATAATGACAAAGATGGTGTTTTGCATAGATCTAAAATGACATATAAAGGTGAATTAACAGACAGGTTCTCTTATTTATCAGATTTCATTTCCACTCCTTAAAGTTTTACCTTATAAGACTAAAGTGCACTGAGAATTCTTTAATTACGGATTCATCTTCTCCAAATACTACATCTAGTCTAATTGTAAACCAGTAATCGTCAGCTGGCATATTTTCGCCATTAAATGTTCCATTCCATCCTGGGCTATTTGGATTAATTTGTTTTAATAGTTTACCGAACCTATCGTAGAT
>JAPKAF010000027.1 GCA_028825365.1 Flavobacteriaceae bacterium
CTTTTAATTCAGTCTAATTTTAGAAGCCACTTTATAAAGCAATAGTAGTTCTAACAGCTCTAAGGGTATTAGAAAAATTAAACCAAAGACAGATAGAAAAACAGTTGCAAAAAAGACTCCTGTTATAATTTCTAAAATGCCAGTTATCTTAGGCAAGTTTCCTAAATGTGATTTTAACCTTAAAAGACCAACTCCGAAAAAAATCATAATAATTCCAAACGTAACAGCTTTAGATATCATAATAAATTCGACTAAACTATTCTCAAAATTTATAGATACTATTTCTGAAATTTCAAAAATGATATGCATAATTATCATCAAAAAAGCCATAAGTTCGACTAAATAGTTTTTGTAATAGGTTCCTACTAAGACAAAGCCTCGCATTAATAAACTAAACGATATGATAGATATGATTTTAATGAAAATATAAATTCCGTTTTCTGAATAGCTTGCATAGTTGTTGATTGGTAAATCAGACCAATTAGCCTGAGAATCTAAATCGAAAAAAGATGTTGCATAATACCCCGTTTCTACAAAACCTAAAACAAAGTAAACTATTCCAGCGATAAACGAAACATTTAAAACCTCCTTAAGGTTACTTGGAAAAACCCTAAGTATCTTATCAAACTTCCCTTCATTATATTGCCTTTCAAACACCTTTTCATAATCTAAACCCAAAGCATTCAGTATTGTTTTTATTGTATAGATTCTTGGTGTGGTTTCTCCTGATTCTATTCGTTGAATTGTTCTAACAGTAATATTACATTTTTCTACTAAATCTTCTTGAGTTAAACCCTTTTGCTTTCTTAATTCACTAATTTTTTTTCCTAACAAAGGCTGTTTCATAATTCCTAAAATTAAAATCTACTACAATGTTAATTATAATTATTTTAAGAAAAAGTAAAGTAACTTGTATTATACCCGACATTTAAATGACAAATAGATTAAACTAACATTTATTATATTTGACTAAACCAATTTGATTATGAGAATATCATCTTTAACAATTATATTAGTAGTTATCTCAGTAATGAGCTCTCACAGTCAAAATAAAAGCAGTTCAGATAAAGATATTTCATTTGGTGTAAAAATAGCTATGACTTTTAATTCTTCTGGTGATATCACTAATTTTGCTGAAGAACTAAGCACAATAGACAGTGCTAAAGAAAATGCAAATGGTTATTCCTTAGGACTCTATGCGAAAATTAAGATTCTTAGTTTCTATTTACGACCTGAATTACAGTATAGCACTTATGAAACAAATTATGATAATATAAGTGTAGGAAAAAAGCGTCTTGAGCTTCCGGTTTCTTTAGAGATCCCATTAAATTCTTTTTTAAGTGCTTTTGCTGGCCCTACTTTTCGTTTTAATGTTGGTCAAGAAATCAGTGATTTTAATATTGAAGATGTGAAAAGTCAAAGTACAATCGGTGTTCATTTAGGAGCACGTTTAAACTTTAAAAAATTAGCAATAGACATACGTTACGATAGAGGTATAACTAAAGAAGAAACTCTATTACTTTCAAACAATGAAATAAGTTTAGGTTATATAGATCAAAGACCTAATTTATTAAGTGTTGGTTTGTCATATGCTTTTTAATAATCTAATTAGCACATCTTTTTCTTTTAGTTCAGATAGATTAAGTAAAAATTAATTACTTCTCAAAAATTTGATTGAAATCTTTAAAGGATTTGAATTCTAAAGCATTTCCTGAAGGATCTTTAAAGAACATAGTCGCTTGTTCGCCTGCAAGACCTTTAAATCGTATGTAGGGTTCAATAATAAATTTTACACTTTTAGACTTAAGCCTAACGGATAATTCTTGAAACTTATTCCATTCTAGTACGACCCCAAAATGAGGAACAGGAACGTCTTTTCCGTCCACTAGGTTAACGTGTGTTTCGTCTATTATTTTTTCTTTATAATGTATAACTAGCTGATGTCCAAAAAAATCAAAATCTACCCAATGATCACTGCTTCTACCTTCTTTGCAGCCTAATATTTGTTTATAAAAATCTCTACACTTTGAAAGGTTGTCTACAGGAATTGCTAAATGAAAAGGGGTTAGATTACTCATTATCAATTAGTTTATTTAAAGAGCTTATTTCATCATTTGTAAGTTCTCTATGTTCTCCTAAGGGCAAGTCTAATTTGATATTCATTATTCTAGTTCTCTCAAGAGAAACAACTTTATAATTAAAATACTCACACATTCTTCTAATCTGTCTATTTAAACCTTGTGTTAGGATGATTTTAAACTCATTGGTGCTTAATTTTTTAATTTCACATTCCTTTGTGACAGTATCTAGTATTGGAACGCCTTTTGACATTCGGTCAATAATAGTCTGAGAAAGGGGTTTATCTACTTTAACTAAGTATTCTTTTTCATGATTGTGTTCTGTTCGTAGAATCTTATTTACAATATCTCCATCATTTGTAAGAAGGATTAGCCCAGAACTTGGCTTATCTAATCTTCCTATTGGAAATATTCTTTCTGGATAATTTATAAAATCTATTATGTTGTCTTTCTCAACTCTTGTATCTGTGGTGCAGACTATGCCTATTGGTTTATTCAATGCTAAGTAGATCTTCCTTTTTGATTTTACTTCAACAACTTCGCCGTCAATTTTTATTTCATCTGTTATAATAACTTTCTGACCTAAAGTTGCGGGTTCATTATTTATTAAAACACGACCAGATTCAATGAGTTTGTCTCCGGCTCTTCTTGAGCAATAGCCAATTTCACTTAAGTATTTATTTAATCTAATTTTTTGTTCTTCCATCTAATTTGTCCATTCTAAATAAAGGTCATTAATTTTGGCATTATCTGGAATTTGTGCTTTATCAATTTCAATACTTGAGTTATATCTAAGATTAGAGGGGAGTTGATTTTTGTTAATTGTAAAATATAAATTAGCAGAGTTAATTGAAATAATTATATTTCTTAAGCTATTTTGAATATTGCTTATGTTGTAATTGTCTCTTACTTCTTTAAAGGTACTGCTTGATCCAATTCCTTTTTTTGTTTTATATTTTGGGTCTATGATCTTTATCAGCTTTGCTGTGGAGGTATAATCTAAATCCTCTCTTGGAGTAATTTCTAATAGCTCATTACCTTCTTTATCTAGAATGGTGATGTCATTAAATTTGCCTGTAAAACTATCTCCTGAAATATCATTTCGTACAGAGTCATTTTTAAATATTTGAATTAAATCTTTCATCATAGTAGTATCAGTAACATGACCAATGCTATTATTGGAAATTAAATAAGGATCTTTCTCTGTTGAGCAAGATGTAATGATAGCTGTTGCTATTAAAATTAAGATTACTTTATTCATTATAATTTTTTTGTAATTAATGTTACGTAAATATAATTATTTAAGATCTTTAAGTTTGTTTTTTTTTATTAAATAAAAGGTTTCTAATCGTTTTTGTAGTGAATAGAAATTTATATTTGCACTCGATGGATGATAAAACTAAAAATTTAGTTGATAAAGGTGAGATGCTTCCTTTAATGGAAGCGTTTTATACAATACAAGGGGAAGGCTTCCATAAGGGTACTGCTGCTTACTTTATTAGACTTGGTGGTTGTGATGTTGGTTGTCATTGGTGTGATGTTAAGGAAAGTTGGGATGCATTAACTCACCCTCCAACATTGACTAAGGATATTGTTAAAAATGCTGAACCCTTTAGTGATACTGTTGTTATAACTGGTGGTGAGCCTTTAATGTGGGACATGACCATGATAACTAAATTATTAAAAGAAAAAAACAAATCGGTCCATATAGAAACATCTGGCGCTTATGATCTTTCCGGAGACTGGGACTGGATATGTTTATCTCCTAAAAAAAATAAATTACCTAAGCAGAAAATATATGAAACTGCTAATGAACTTAAAATGATTATTTATAATAAAGATGATTTTAAGTTTGCTGAAAGGGAAGCTTCAAAGATTAATTCTGAGTGTATTTTGTTTTTGCAACCAGAGTGGAGTAAAAGAGAAGTAGTAATGCCTTTAATTGTTGACTATGTTATGCAAAATCCTAAATGGAAAATCTCTCTTCAGACTCACAAGTACCTAAATATCCCTTAATTACTTTTGTAAGGATTTCTTCATTATCCTCTATTGTTTAATTGCTTATTTATTATAAATTGTTTTATTTAATATACATATGTAATCATAATTATAAATTATGTTTATATTAATAATATTTTAATGATATTTGATTAAAATATATAACATGTGTGGAATTGTTTGTGCTTTTGATATAAAGCAAAGTTCAGAGTCTCTAAGGCCTCAAATATTAGAAATGTCAAAAAAAATCCGACATAGAGGTCCAGATTGGAGTGGGATTTATAGCTCTAGTAATGCTATCATGGCGCATGAGAGATTGGCTATTGTTGATCCTAAGTCTGGCAAGCAGCCTCTTTTTAGTCAAGATAAAAAATTGATATTAGCTGCTAATGGTGAGATTTATAACCATATGCAGTTAAGAGAAGAGTTTATTGGTTCTTTCGATTTTTCAACTAGCAGTGACTGTGAGGTAATCATAGCTTTATATCAAAAGTATGGAGCTGATTTTCTTGACAAGATGAACGGTATTTTTGGATTTGCAATTTATGACGAATTAAAAGATGAGTATTTTGTAGCTAGAGATCATATTGGTATTATTCCTCTTTATATTGGTTGGGATGATAAAGGTACTTTTTATGCTGCTTCTGAGTTAAAAGCATTGGAAGGGTATTGTACTAAAATTGAATTATTTCCACCTGGCCATTATTACCACAGTAAGCAAAAGAAATTTATTAAATGGTACAAAAGAGACTGGAATGATTACGAGGCTGTTAAAAACAATAAAACAAGTATAACTAAGATTAAGGAAGCCTTGGACTCTGCTATTCACAGACAGCTTATGAGTGATGTGCCATATGGTGTTTTACTCTCTGGAGGTTTAGACTCTTCTATTACATCTGCAATTGCCAAAAAATATTCTCAAAAAAGAATCGAAAGCGGCGATAAGTCAGAGGCTTGGTGGCCACAGTTGCATTCTTTTTCAGTTGGTCTTAAAGGTTCTCCAGATCTTATAGCTGCAAAAAAGGTTGCTGATCATATTGGTACTATTCATCATGAAATTGTTTTTACGATTCAAGAGGGTTTAGATGCTATTAAAGATGTTATTTATAATTTAGAAACATACGATGTAACTACTATAAGAGCTTCAACTCCTATGTATTTGATGGCTAGAGTTATTAAGTCAATGGGTATTAAGATGGTACTTTCTGGAGAAGGTGCGGATGAATTGTTTGGAGGGTACTTGTATTTCCATAAAGCTCCTAATTCCGAAGAGTTTCATAAAGAAACGGTTAGGAAAATGAATAAATTGCATATGTACGATTGTTTAAGGGCTAATAAAAGTTTAGCTGCTTGGGGAATTGAAGGTAGAGTACCTTTTTTGGATAAAGAATTTATTGATGTTGCTATGAGTATAAATCCTGATGATAAAATGATTAATTCAGAAAGAATGGAGAAATGGGTTTTAAGAAAAGCTTTTGAAGATTATTTACCAGAAAGTATTGTCTGGAGGCAAAAGGAGCAATTTAGTGATGGAGTTGGGTATAGTTGGATTGATGAGTTAAAGAAGCTAGTAGGTAGCTCTATTTCTGATGATCAAATGAAGTCTGTGAAAATTGATTTTCCAGATCAGCCGCCAGCTTCAAAAGAGGAGTATTATTACCGCACAATATTCCAATCTCATTTTCCAAGTAAGGCTGCAGCTTTAAGTGTTCCGCAAGAACCCTCAATAGCTTGTAGTACAAAAATAGCACTTGAATGGGATGAATCATTTAAGAATATGAATGAGCCGTCGGGTAGAGCTATTTCAGAGGTTCATGAAGATGCTTATAAATCTTGAATTTAAGCTGATTTTTACTCTTAAAATTGTTAATAACTTATGCGCTTATTTAAGTAAAAAATAGCTCAAAAATTTCTGCTTTTTTTTATATTTACAAGAATAAACAAACCGCAGTTATTCACATGGTTTTTTTATTCTTTAAAATTAAATTAAAAACATAATTTATGAGTGAAAAAAAGCAAAGTTATTCAGCTGATAGTATACAGGCTTTAGAGGGAATGGAGCACGTTAGAATGCGTCCTTCAATGTATATTGGAGATGTAGGGTCAAGAGGTCTTCATCATTTAGTATATGAAGTTGTAGATAATTCTATTGACGAGGCTCTTGCCGGTCATTGTAATGAAATTTCAGTTATAATAAACGAGGACAACTCAGTAACTACTATTGATGATGGTAGGGGTATTCCAGTGGATATTCATAAAAAAGAAGGAGTTTCTGCCTTAGAGGTTGTAATGACTAAAATTGGAGCTGGTGGAAAATTTGATAAGGATTCTTATAAAGTTTCTGGTGGTCTTCACGGAGTTGGAGTTAGTTGTGTTAATGCACTTTCTGAGAGTCTAAAAGCAACAGTATACAGAGATGGTAAGGTTTACGAACAAGAATATGAACTAGGGAAGTCTTTATCTCCAGTTAAAGAAGTTGGTACTACTGACAAAAGAGGAACAATGGTAACTTTCAAGCCAGATCCTACTATTTTTATTCATACGCTTGAGTATAGCTACGATATATTAGCATCAAGATTAAGAGAACTTGCTTACCTTAATAAAGGAATTACAGTTATTCTTATAGACAAAAGACATAAAGATGAAAAAGGAGAATTTGTTAATGAGACTTTCCATTCTGAAGAAGGTTTAAAGGAATTTATTAAGTTTTTAGATGGTAATAGAGAGCCTTTATTAAAAGATGTAATTTCTTTCGAAGGAGAGAAAAATGGAGTACCTGTAGAAGTAGCCATGGCTTATAATACTTCCTATTCAGAAAACTTACACTCTTATGTGAATAATATTAATACGCATGAAGGTGGAACACACCTTTCTGGTTTTAGAAGAGGATTGACTCATACTTTGAAAAAATATGCAGATGGTTCAGGAATGCTGGATAAATTAAAATTTGAAATTTCTGGAGATGATTTTAGAGAAGGTTTAACAGCTATTATTTCTGTTAAAGTTTCTGAGCCTCAATTTGAAGGGCAAACAAAAACTAAGCTAGGTAACAGAGAGGTATCTTCCAGTGTTAGTCAGGCTGTTTCTGAGATGTTAACCGATTATTTAGAGGAGCACCCAGACGATGCTAAGATTATAGTTCAAAAAGTAATACTTGCGGCACAGGCTAGAACAGCAGCACAAAAGGCCCGTGAAATGGTTCAAAGAAAAACAGTCATGAGTCTAGGTGGTTTGCCTGGAAAACTGTCTGATTGTTCTGAACAAGATCCAGCTAAATGCGAAGTGTTTTTAGTAGAGGGAGATTCTGCAGGAGGTACTGCTAAGCAAGGAAGAGATAGAGCGTTTCAAGCTATATTGCCTTTAAGAGGTAAGATTTTGAACGTAGAGAAAGCTATGCAGCATAAAGTTTTTGAAAATGAAGAAATAAAAAATATTTTCACCGCTTTAGGAGTTACTATCGGAACAGAAGAAGATTCAAAAGCTTTAAACCTTACAAAGCTTAGATACCATAAAGTAGTTATTATGTGTGATGCGGATATAGATGGAAGTCATATTGCTACACTTATTTTAACTTTCTTTTTTAGGTATATGAAAGAATTAATTGAAGGAGGTCACATATATATTGCTACTCCGCCATTATACTTAGTTAAAAAAGGAGCTAAAAAAGAATATGCTTGGGATGATGATCAAAGAGATCTGATTATGCAAAAATATGGTGAAGGTGTTAAAATTCAAAGATATAAAGGACTAGGTGAAATGAATGCTTCTCAGTTATGGGATACTACCATGAATCCAGAATTCAGGACTTTAAGAAAAGTAGAAATTGAAAACATGATTGAAGCAGATAGAATTTTCTCAATGCTAATGGGAGATGAAGTTCCACCAAGAAGAGAATTTATCGAAAAAAATGCGATCTATGCTAATATAGATGCTTAATAAAAAAAAGAAACAAATATGAAAATAACAGTTGTTGGAGCTGGTGCTGTAGGTGCTAGTTGTGCTGAATATATTGCTATAAAAGATTTCGCATCTGAGGTAGTTTTATTAGATATTAAGGAAGGTTTTGCTGAAGGAAAAGCAATGGACTTAATGCAAACTGCATCTTTAAATAATTTTGATACTAAAATTACAGGAACTACGAATGACTATAGCAAAACAGCAAATAGTTCCATTTGTGTTGTTACTTCTGGAATTCCTAGAAAACCAGGAATGACAAGGGAAGAGTTAATAGGAATAAATGCTGGTATAGTTAAGACAGTTACCTCTAATTTAATAGAACATTCTCCTAATACTATCCTAATTATAGTTAGTAACCCAATGGACTCAATGACATACCTAGTTCACAAAACTACAAGTTTACCTAAAAATAGGATTATTGGCATGGGTGGAGCTTTAGATTCTGCAAGATTTAAATATAGATTAGCAGAAGCTTTGGATGCACCAATTAGTGATGTTGATGGTATGGTTATAGGTGGTCATAGCGATTTAGGGATGGTTCCGTTAACTTCTAACGCTACAAGAAACAGCATTAAAGTTTCTGAATTTCTTTCTAGTGAAAGACTTTCAAAAGTAAAAGAAGATACCAAAGTAGGAGGGGCGACACTAACTAAATTATTAGGTACCTCTGCATGGTATGCTCCAGGAGCTGCAGTAAGTGGTATCGTACAAGCAATAGCGTGTGATCAAAAGAAAATGTTTCCTTGTTCCGTTTTATTAGAAGGGGAATATGGTCTTAATGATCTGTCAATTGGCGTTCCAGTTATACTAGGAAAAAATGGTATTGAAGAAATAGTTAAAATAGAATTAAGCGAAGCGGATATGCAACATTTGCATCAAAGTGCAGAAGGGGTTAAGAAAACAAATAGTCTCTTAGCTTTGTAATTTACTAACAAAATTCTGGTCACAAATAGTTTCCAGTTGGTTGTACAATTTAGAAATGCTTCATTTCTGTTGTCAATTTATTAGTTAAATCATATATTTGCTCGTTTTTAAATTGAATAAAATACATCAAAATGCAGAATAAAGGATTAATAAAATTGTTTGCTTTATTATTTGGTTTGGTTAGTATATACCAACTATCATTTACATTTAAGGCAAATCAGGTAGAAGATAATGCAGCTCAATATGCAGTTAGTAAAGTTTCTGAATCTCAAATAGATTTTGACAAACAAAGAAATGTTATTGAAACTAATTACTTAGATTCATTATCAAACGTCTCAGTTTTTGATATAGGAATTTCTGATTATACTTTCAATGAAGTTAAAGACAGGGCTATGAATTTAGGTCTGGATTTAAAAGGTGGTATTAATGTAATTCTTCAAATTTCAGTTAAGGATATCTTAAAAGGACTATCCAATAACAGTAGAGATCCAATTTTTAATCAAGCTCTTGTTGATGCTGAAGTAATTCAGAAAAATAGTCAAAACACATATCTGGAAGATTTTTTCGTTGCATTTGATGCAATTAAAGGAGACACAAAACTAGCATCTCCAGACATATTTGCTAATAGAACATTAAGTGAAGAGATTACTTTTGATATGTCTGATGAGGATGTGCAGCCAGTAATTAAAGAGAAAATTGATGAATCGATCGTTTCTGCTTTTGAAGTTTTAAGAAAAAGAATTGATAAGTTTGGGGTAACTCAGCCTAATATTCAAAGACTTGGTAATTCAGGAAGAATATTAGTTGAGCTTCCTGGAGCTAAAGATATTGAAAGAGTTAAGAACTTACTTCAAAGTACGGCTCAGTTAGAGTTTTGGGATGCTTTTAGAGGTCAAGATTTCTTGAATTTTATGGTACAGGCTAATGGTGTAGTTAAATCTATGGTAGATGCTGAAGAGGTTTCTACAAGCTCTGATAATACGAATAGTGAAATTGATGATTTATTAGGAACTGATTCGGATTCTACTTTTGTAGATGTAAATCCAATACTTGATGCTATTAAAGGTCAAGGATACGCTGGAGGTCCAATTGTTGCAACTTTCGATGCTAAAGAAAAACAAAATATAACAGACTATCTTAAAATGCCTGAAGTTAAATCTTTACTCTCAGCAGAGCAAAGAGAAGTTAAATTCGTATGGGGTATTCCTCAACTAGATTTAGAAGGTAATGAGATAGTAGACTTGTACGTTCTGCAAGGAAATAGAGACAATAAACCAGAGTTAAGTGGTTCAGTAATAACGGATGCTAGACAGGCTTACTCTCCATCAGGTCAACCTACTGTTAGTATGCAGATGAATGGAAAAGGGGCTAAGATTTGGGAGAAAATGACAGGTAATGCTTTTACAAAAGGAAGCCAGATTGCAATTGTTTTAGATGAAACAGTTTATTCTGCTCCTGGTGTAACAACAGGACCTATTTCTGGAGGTAACTCTGAAATATCAGGTTCATTTACATTGGAAGAAGCGATAGATTTAGCAAATGTTTTAAGAGCTGGTAAACTTCCTGCTTCTGCAGATATTGTTCAAGCAGATGAAGTTGGTCCTTCACTTGGTAAAGAGGCAATTGATACAGGTTCAAGATCTTTTGTAATTGCTCTTTTATTAGTTCTTGCATGGATGATATTTTATTATGGTAAAGCAGGTATATTTTCTAACATAGCTCTTGTACTTAATATAATTTTAATCTTTGGAGTTCTTGCCGGTTTAGGCGCTGTATTGACTTTACCTGGAATAGCAGGTATTGTATTAACGATAGGAATTGCAGTTGATGCAAATGTTCTTATATACGAAAGAATTAGAGAAGAGATACTTAAAGGGAAAAAGCAACTTAATGCCATTCAAGATGGTTTTGCAAATGCTTTATCTTCTATATTAGATGCGAATATAACTACAGGTTTAACTGCATTAATATTATTTTCACTTGGAACTGGTCCTATAAAAGGATTTGCTACTACTTTATTAATAGGTATTTTAACATCTTTATTCACTGCTATATTTATTACAAGAATACTTATAGAATGGAATATGAACAAGGGTAGAAGTTTAGACTTTTCAACTAGTTTAACAAAAGGGTTATTTAGAAATATATCTATTGATTTTCTTAAGAAAACAAAAATTACTTACGTAATCTCAGGATTTTTTATTATTGCTGGATTAGCTTCTTTATTTACAACTGGTCTTGATCAAGGAATTGATTTTGTTGGGGGTAGAACTTACACTGTAAGGTTTGCTCAAGATGTAAGTACTGAAGAAGTTAAGCTTGAAACTAATGCAACATTTGGTAGTTCTGAAGTTAAAACTATAGGTTCTGCTAATCAGCTTAAGATATCCACTAAATATAAAGTAGATGAAAATTCTGCAGAAGTAGATGAAGAGGTTCAGAATAAACTTTTCAAATCACTGAAAAACTTTTTACCAGAGGGTTATACATACTCTCAGTTTTTAAGTGCTGAAAATAATGTTGGAAAAATGCTTTCTGGAAAAGTTAGTCCAACCATTGCTGATGATATAAAACAATCTTCATTATGGGCTGTATTAGCTTCACTAATAGTTGTATTTCTATATATATTACTACGATTTAAAAAGTGGCAATTCTCCCTTGGAGCAGTTGCAGCTGTTTTTCATGATGTATTAATTGTACTAGGGATATTCTCTTTAACTTATAAATACATGCCATTTAACATGGAAATAGATCAAGCATTTATTGCTGCTATTTTAACGGTAATTGGTTACTCTTTAAATGATACCGTTGTAGTTTTTGATAGAATTAGAGAGTTCATTGAAGAGCATTCAACTTGGGAATTTGATAAAATTGTAAATACTGCTTTAAATAGTACGTTAAGTAGAACTTTAAACACTTCATTCACGACATTGGTTGTGTTGATGTCTATGTTCTTACTTGGTGCTGACTCACTTAGAGGTTTATTATTTGCTCTTATTATTGGAGTTTTAGTTGGAACGTATTCTTCTGTGTTTATTGCTACTCCAATTATGCGAGATACAATAGGTAAATCAGAAAAATAAAATAGGGTTAATTTCTAAAATATTTTCTATCAATATAGTATGTCCCAAATGGGAGTAGAGAAGCTATCAATATTTGAAAAGTTTTACTAGCGCTCCATTTGAATAGTCTACTATTTATAATTGACATAATTACATAGGTTACAAATAATAGTCCATGAGGCATCCCTAGAAGTTTAACTAATTGGGGGTTATCTGCATAATATTTTAGAGGGACTGCTACAAATAACAGTAGTATATAAGAAGTGCCTTCTAGAAAGCTAATTACTCTAAATATTTTTATCATTTTCTAAACATATAATATAGTCCCAGCAGTATAAAAGGAATACTTAGCGTCTGTCCTGTATTCATGCCTAGTATCCAATCTTCTCTTCCAGTTACCTGAGCTTCCTTGAAAAACTCTACTATAAACCTTGTACTCCAAAGAAGGATTAAAAATAGTCCAAACATGTATCCTGTCTTCGCCACTTTTGAAGTTTTCCAATAGGTTAAATACACTATAATAAAAACAATCAAATAACCAAAAGCTTCATACAGTTGTCCTGGGTGTCTAGGCTCTGTTTCTCCTATAGCTTTGAAAACTACACCAAACATACTATCTGTTTTATGACCTATTATTTCTGAATTAAAAAAGTTACCTACTCTAATAAATACAGCTCCAATTGAAACAGGAACTACCAGTCTATCTAGAATCCATAAAATATTTTTCTTTAAAACTTTTTTATTATATAAGTACATTGAAAGGATCATACCAATGGCAGCACCATGGCTAGCTAGTCCTCTAAAACCAGTAAATTCAAAAGTTGGATTAAACCTAAATGGGAGAAAGACACTAAAGAAATCTTGTTGAAAAAGTTCTGCTTGGTAAAAAACAACATGCCCTAGTCTAGCACCTATTATTGTTCCTAATATTGTATACATAAATAGAGAATCTAAACTTTCTTCAGACAAAGATTCTTTTTGGTATATTTTTTTCATTACGTAATGTCCTATAGTAAATGCAGCAATCCACATCAAACTATAATAATGAATTGTAAATTTTCCAAATATATTTATCCCTTCAGAAGAAGGATCCCAGACTATATCTAATGCGTACATACGTTATATATTTTTATTTTTTAATATTATTTTTAGGAACAGGATCATATCCTGATCTACCCCAAGGGTGACAACTAAATATTCTTATTACCATTAATTTAGTTCCTTTAAATACTCCGTGTTCTTTTAATGCTTCAATTGAATAATGAGAACAAGTTGGTTCAAATCTACATGTTGCTGGAGTAAGAGGGGAAATTAAATTTTGATAGATTTTAATTAAAATAATGAAAGGTAGTGTTAGAATTTTCATTTTCAATCAATTGAATACGTAGTTTCATTATTACTATCATTTAAAGTAATACCATTTTTACCCAGGTCATTTCTAATCTTGTCACTTAAAGCATAGTTTTTATTTAATCTAGCTTCTTCTCTCAGTTCAATAAGTAAGTTTACTGCAGAATCTAATTTATCATTACTAGAATTAGAAGCGTTTTTGTTTTCCAGTCCAAGAATATCAAAAATAAATTCATTGAACTTAGTCTGTAACGTACTTAAATCTTCTGTAGATATAGTGGCTTTATCCGATTTAACTTGATTAATAAACTTAACTACATTAAATAATTCAGCTATTAGTATAGGTGTGTTGAAGTCATCATTAAGCGCTTCATAGCATTTTTCTAACCATTTACTAATATTAAAATCAGAGTTGGAAGAGCTTTTTAAATTGCTCAAACTTTTCTGTGCTTCCATTAGTTTATTAAAACCTTTTTCAGAAGCCTCTATTGCTTCGCTGCTAAAATCCAATACACTTCTATAATGCGCCTGTAATATAAAAAATCGTACAACGCTAGCAGAGAATGGTTTTTTTAATATTGTATTATTTCCTGATAATATATCTCCAGGTAAAATATTGTTTCCAGTAGATTTAGCCATCTTACTTCCATTAAGGGTAAGCATGTTAGCATGCATCCAAACATTTGCAGGGCTCGTTTTATTAAAAGCTATGGATTGAGCAATTTCACATTCGTGATGAGGAAACTTTAAGTCCATACCACCTCCGTGAATATCAAAATTATTACCTAAATATTTAGTGCTCATTGCAGTACACTCAAGGTGCCATCCAGGAAAACCATAGCCCCAAGGAGAATTCCATTTCATGATATGACTTTCCTCTGCTTTTTTCCAAAGTGCAAAATCTTGTGGATTTTTCTTATCACTTTGTCCATCTAGTTTTCTAGTATTATGAACTAAATCTTCAATTTTTCGTTTACTTAAGATTCCGTAATTATTAGAATCATTGTATTTTAAAACATCAAAATAAATCGATCCATTTACCTCATAGGCAAGTTTGTTATCAAGTATAGTTTTAATGATTTCTATCTGTTCTATTATATGGCCAGTAGCAGTAGGTTCTATGCTTGGGGGGAGTAAATTAAACTCATTTAGCGTATTATGAAAGTCTACGGTGTACCTTTGGACAACTTCCATCGGTTCTATTTCCTCAATTCTAGCTTTTTTGCTTATTCTGTCTTCTCCGTTATCACTGTCATTCTCAAGATGTCCTGCATCCGTAATATTTCTAACATAACGTACTTTAAAACCAAGGTGAAGTAAATAGCGATAAATAATATCAAACGACATAAATGTTCTAACATTACCTAGGTGTACATTACTATATACAGTAGGTCCACATACGTACATGCCTATACTTTCTTTATTAATTGGCTGGAGTAATTCTTTCTTACCAGTTAATGAGTTGTATATCTTAAGATTATTTTCTTTATACGTAGACATTAAATAAAGTTAGTAATTATAAATCTTCAAAAGAAGTATCTAACTGAATATATTTCAAAAACTCTTCTCTTGTTTCTGCTTTTTTGAATGCTCCACCAAATTCACTTGTTACAGTGCTACATTCGGTGTCTCTGATTCCTCTTGAGTTAACACATAAATGTTTAGCATCAATTACGCATGCCACATCTTCCGTATTTAATACTATTTGTAACTCTCTTACTACTTGTATCGTTAGCCTTTCTTGTACTTGTGGTCTTTTTGCGAAATAATCTACGATTCTATTCATCTTGGATAGACCAACAACAGTACCATTAGAAATATACGCTATGTGAGCTTTTCCAACAATTGGTAGTAGGTGATGTTCACAAGTAGAATATACAGATATATTTTTTTCTACTAACATTTCCTTATACTTATACTTATTATCAAAAGTTGAAGCAACAGGTTTGTTTGCAGGATTTAAACCTCCAAATATTTCATTAACAAACGCTTTGGCAACTCTTTTGGGAGTTCCCTTTAAACTGTCGTCTGTTAAGTCAAGTCCAAGAGTATGAAGAATGCTCTTCATGTCTTTTTCAATGATTGCAATTTTCTCTTCATCAGAGATTTCAAAAGCATCAATTCTCAATGGTGTATTGGTTGAAGAGCCTATGTGGTCTTCACCAAATGTATCAATTTGTTTTGCTAAATTATTGTCTTTCATTTTAAGCTTTAAGATTCAAAATTAAATTAATTTCAAAGATAGTATTATAAAAAGTTTTTTTTATTAAATAATTCTAAAATAATCTAATTATATTTATGCAGTTAAAGAATATAATTTCATTTAATTAGAAGCTTAATTTATGAATATCAATAAACTGTTTATTGTGTTTTTATTTACCTTTGGATTGACATCAGTCTATTCTCAAAACAAACCTAAACTTAAGACTCCTAACCAACCTAATACGAATTGGATTATTGATTATCCTGAAAACGTAAATGACCCGGTAAATCCTAATGAAAAAAAGCTACTAATTGAAGCTTTCGGTGAAAATTATAATTTCAAAAAATATGAGTTAGTTTATATAAAGCATTTTATAAGAAATAGAGTTTCAATTTCTGAAATTAATGGAAAAGATCTGAACATGATACCACTTTTGTCCAGTGTTCCTTTAATCAATAATAAAATAAATAGACCTTTTTTTAATAAAAATAGTTTTAACCCATTACTGTACAAATTTGAGAGTCTTGAAAATAAAAAAAAGATAATATACAGAGTTGATAATACAAATTATGTGATTTATATTAAAAATAGGTTTAACAGAAAACATTTATGAAAAATCAACTGTTTGCTTTATTTTTCATTTTTTCAATTTCAATAGTTGGACAAAATTATAACATAGCTGATGTAGATTTTATTGAGGTTTGTGAAGGGGTTTTTACTGATTCTAATGCTGCTTCAAATGGAGATAACTACCTAAATAATGAAAATCATTCAATAACTATCTGTCCAGACGGTGCTGGTGCTGGACAAGCAATACAGTTAGAATTTACAGCATTCTCAGTGTTAGGAAATATTGATTCAAACGGGGTTCCTTCTAATGATTTTATGATTATATACAATGGTGTAGATGATTCTGGTGTTGGAGTACCCTATACTGGTACAGGAGGTTCTACTGTTCCAGGAGTTATCTCAGCTGAAATTAATGCAGATAATCCAGACGGATGTTTGACTATAACTTTTCAAAGTAATGGAGCAGTAGGCTTTGCTGGATGGGAAGCTAACATTTCGTGTTTTGAACCATGTCAAGAAATTATAGGTTCTATCGATAGTGTATCTCCAGAGCCTAACGCAGATGGCCAGGTAACTGCTTGCCCAGGTGAGGAAATAATTTTCACAGCATCTGGCGATTTTTCAAGCTCAGGCGCAGGAGCAACTTTTGCATGGGAATTTGGAGACGGTACAACCGCTGAAGGTTTAACAGTTTCTAAGGCTTATGAACAGTCTGGAATATTTTCTGCAAATCTAGTAATTACGGATACTAATTCTCTAGGATGCTCATCTTCTCCAATTACACAAATTGTTATAATAGCGCCATCGATTGATTTTACAGGAACTGAAGCTGGTAAAACAGAGCTTTGTTTTGGAGATTCTACTACTCTATTTGGTGCTGCAGAAAGTACTCAGCTAGAAGATTGTGCTCCTCAAATATTTGAAGAAACTTGGCTAGAAGATACACAAACTACTGGTCAGCAGGCTTCCTATGAATCAGCAATTAATGTGGAGTGTTATGCGGATGGACTTGAGTTTAGTGATGTATCACAATTAATACAAATATGTGTTGTAATTGAGCATTCATTTATAGGTGATTTAGATATGCTACTAACCGCTCCGAACGGACAATCTGTTTATTTTGCTCAATACGGAGATGGTAACGATCCTGGAACTTCACTAGGTATTCCTGATGAAGCTGATAATGGTAATCCTGGGACAGGCTTCGAATATTGCTTCACTCCTATATCTACAGTAGATATATCTTCAACTGGAGGAACAACAGTTCCCGCGGGAACATATGGGGCTTCAAACGGTTCTGCATTTACAGATTTACTTGGTACCTCCTTAAATGGAGAATGGACTTTCACTGTGATTGATAGTTGGGCTGCTGATGATGGAACAATTTTTTCTTGGAATTTAGATTTTGATCCTGCTTTATCTGCACCACCTTCAATAATTCTTTCTGAGTTGTGGTTAGATGATCCCTCCATAGTTTCAGTAGAAGGCAATGATATAATAGTTACTCCAACAGAGTCAGGTGAAATTTGTTATACATATGTAGTTCAGGATGATTTTGGATGTGAATATTCAGAAACGGTATGTATAAATGTAGAAGAAGAAATTATTACTGAAGCATCTAATAATTTGTACATATGTGATCCGCTAACAGCAGATTTGTTTTTTGATTTCACAGACAATGAGACGTTAATTTCATCTATAGCACCTGATCCAGATAATTTGATTATTTCATTTCATGAATCTCAAGAAGATGCTGAAAACGAATTAAGTGCCATTACTGATTACGCTAATTATTTAGGAAGTGATGAACAGATAATTCATGTAAGAGTTGAGTATTTAGATTCAGATTGTATTGAATTACAGTCGTTCACTTTAAATGTTACTGATCCACCAGTTATTAATTCAGTAAATCCTATAATTGTGTGTGATGATCAAACTAATGATGGTGTTGTAGACTATGATTTGACTACAGTAAATTCTCAAGTTTTAGGAGATCAAACACCAGCAGATTATTTAATTTCATATTATACAAGTTATCAGGATGCATTTGATGGAACCTCTGAGTTAACGATGCCTTACAGTATATCAAATACTTCTCAAATATGGATTCGTATAGAAGTGATTGGTACAACTGGATGTTTTAATATTAGTGAATCGGATGTTTTGAATTTCCAGATTGATCCAGCAGATGATTCAAGTTTTGAAATGACTCCTACATGTGATGGAGGAACATCTACAGTTACTGGATTAATAGGTGGTACATTTGCATTTGATACAGATC
>JAPKAF010000028.1 GCA_028825365.1 Flavobacteriaceae bacterium
ACTATTAGTTCATCATCTTTATCCATAATGCTCCCAAAAGTGAATAAAAGAGCTTCACTAGCTCCACTAGTGACTATAATTTCTTTAGAGTTAATATTTATATTTTTTGTGTCATAGTACTTAACTAGTTTACTGCGATACTGTTCTGACCCTTCAGATCTTGAATATGCCAAGACCTTAATATTATTATTTCTTACAGCATCCAGTGCAATTTTTGGGGTTTCGATATCAGGTTGACCAATATTTAACTGATAGACCTTGACACCTCTTTTTTTTGCATCTTCAGCGAAGGGAACTAATTTCCTTATGGGAGATTCTGGCATTAAGATACCTTTATTTGAAATTTTTGGCATTAAATCAATATTTAAAATTTTTCAACAATACTTTTAGATTTTTTTTTAGCAATAACTGGTTTTGAGTTGTCTTCAACTTTACCTTTTATAGTTAGTAATACTGTTGGGTTTGTAGCATTTGAACCAACAGAAATTGTTTTTTTAAAGGGCATTACTCTTCTGGTATCATATCTCACTTCAATCTCTCCATTTTCACCTGGTAAAATAGGTTGTTCTGGTTTTTTTGGAATTGTACAGCCACATGAAGCTTTAACATTAGTAATAATTAGTGGTGAATCACCTGTATTAGTGAATTTAAAAACTCTTACTCCATCGGCACCTTTCTCCATAGTTCCGTAATCAATCACATAGGACTCAAATTCAATTTGAGCACCTTTATTTTGTGCACAAACAGTTAAATTTATTATAGCAACACAAATTATTATTATTAAGTTTTTCATTAAATTTAGTTTTTATTTTTTTTAAGTAAATCAAGGAGATAAATATAATTATTATTCCTTAGATAAAGAAATATAAGTACTTTTGTAAATCAATTTATAATTTATATTAATATGAGTGTTTTACCAAACTATATTTCTTCTGACGTCGAACAAAAATGGTATTCATATTGGTTAAAAAACAAATACTTCCATTCTACTCCTGATGACAGAGAGCCTTATACTATAGTTATTCCTCCACCAAATATTACAGGGATCTTACACATGGGACATATGCTTAATAATACTATTCAAGATATTTTAATTAGAAGAGCTAGGTTGCAAGGTAAAAATGCTTGTTGGGTTCCAGGTACTGATCATGCTTCAATAGCAACTGAAGCTAAGGTAGTAGATAGTTTAAAAAAACAAGGGATCAATAAAAACGACTTAGATAGAGAAACTTTTTTAAAACATGCATGGGAGTGGAAAAATAATTACGGTGGAATTATTTTAGAGCAACTAAAAAAGTTAGGGTGCTCTTGTGATTGGGATAGAACTAAATTTACTATGGATGACTCTATGAGTGATTCTGTAATTTCTACATTCATAGACTTACACAAAAAAGGTCTTATTTATAAGGGTTATAGAATGGTTAATTGGGACCCTGAAGCTATGACAACCCTTTCTGATGAAGAGGTTAATTATATAGAAAGAAAGGATAACCTTTATTACATAAAATATAGAATTGAAAATGAAGATAATTTTATTACAATAGCAACTACAAGACCTGAAACAATTTTTGGTGATAGCGCTATTTGTATTAATCCCAATGATATTAGATTCAAAAATTTAAAAAACAAGAGGATCATTGTCCCTATTTGTAACAGATCTGTTCCAGTTATTGAAGACGATTATGTAGATATTGAATTTGGCACAGGTTGCTTAAAAGTTACTCCTGCACATGATTTAAACGATAAACTAATAGGGGATAGACATAACCTTGAAGTTATAGATATTTTAAATGACGATGCTTCACTAAATAAGCATGGATTAGAATTTGAAGGAAAAAATAGATTTGTAGCTAGGAAAGAGATTGTAAAAAAATTGACCGAATTAGGTTTGTTAGATAAAACTGAACAAATAATTCATAATGTTGGAGTTAGTGAAAGAACTAATGCTATTATAGAACCAAAGTTTAGTGATCAGTGGTTTTTAAAAATGGAAGAATTAGTTAAGCCTGCTATAAAGTCAGTCTTAGAGGATGGTGAAATTAAATTATTTCCAAAGAAATTTGAAAATACCTATAGACATTGGTTAGAAAATATTAGAGATTGGAATATATCTAGGCAACTTTACTGGGGTCAACAAATCCCTGCTTATTATTACGGTACTGCAAAGGAAGATTACGTTGTTGCAAGTAATATTGAAGATGCATTAGTTATTGCTATAGAAAAGACAAAAAATAAAAGTTTAAAATTAACTGATTTAAGACAAGAATCTGATGTTCTTGATACTTGGTTTTCATCTTGGTTATGGCCAATAAGTGTTTTTGATGGTATTAATAATCCAGATAATGATGAAATTAATTATTATTACCCCACTAATGATTTAGTTACCGGTCCAGATATTTTATTCTTTTGGGTAGCGCGTATGATAATAGCAGGTTATGAGTTCAAGAATGCTAAGCCTTTTTCAAATATTTATTTAACTGGATTAGTTAGAGACAAACAAAGAAGAAAAATGAGTAAATCATTAGGTAACTCACCTGATGCATTGAAATTGATTAAGGATTATGGTGCAGATTCTGTACGAGTAGGCTTATTACTTAGTTCATCAGCAGGTAATGACTTAATGTTTGATGAATCTTTATGTAAGCAGGGTAAATCCTTTTCAAACAAAATATGGAATTCATATAAATTAATTAATGGCTGGGATGTTAAAGAAATCGATCAGCCTGATCATTGTAAATCATCCATACACTGGTATGAAAATAAGTTTCAGTCTGTTTTAGTTGAAATAGAAGATCATTTTAGTAAATATAGACTTAGTGATGCTCTGATGTGTGTTTATAAACTTATTTGGGATGATTTTTGTAGTTGGTTTTTAGAACTTATTAAGCCTGAATACCAGCAACCTATAGATAAAACTACTTTTGATTCGGTAATAAAAATAGTTGAAAATAATTTAAGAATTCTTCATCCATTTATGCCTTTTATTTCTGAAGAGATATGGCAAAATATTTCAGATAGAGATCCAAGTCAAGCTTTGATAGTTTCAAGATGGCCTTCTGTTAATAAAATTGATAAAACCATTATTGAAGATTTTGATTTTATTTCTCAAGTAATAAGTGCAATTCGAACTATTAGAAAAGAGAAAAACTTGTCGTTTAAAAATCCAATTGAGCTACATGTTTTAAATAATGAAAATTTCCCTTCTAATTTAGATTCAATGATTATAAAACTATGTAATATTAGTAAAGTAGTTTATACTGAAAAAGAAGTAGAGAACTCACTTTCGTTTAGAGTTAAATCAAACAATTATTATGTACCAGTTGATAACAGTCATGTAAATGTTGAGGAAGAAATTCTTAAACTCAAAACAGAATTAAAATATACAGAAGGTTTTTTAAACTCGGTTCAAAAGAAACTATCTAATACTAGATTTGTAGAAAATGCACCAGAACAGGTGATTCAAATTGAAAGAGCTAAGGAACAAGATGCAATATCTAAAATTAAAGCTTTAAAGGACTCATTGAATAGCCTAGAAGTGTAGATGTTTTAAATATTTGCAATGATATCTTCTGCCCCTTTTACTTTTTGATTTAGTTTGACATTTATCTTTGTATTTAGGGGTAAAAACAAATCAACTCTTGATCCAAATTTTATAAAACCGGCATCCTCTCCTTGATTAACTTTTGAGCCTTTTTTAGCATAATTTACAATTCTTCTTGCTAAGGCTCCAGCGATTTGTCTGTAAAGAACCTCTACAGATGATTCATTTTTTATAACTATAGTTGTTCTTTCATTTTCTGTACTAGATTTTGGATGCCAAGCAACCAAGTATTTGCCAGGATGATATTTAGAAAACAGCACTTCTCCACTTACAGGATACCTTGTTACATGAACATTAATAGGGGACATAAAAATACTAACCTGGATTCTTTTATCTTTAAAATATTCAGGTTCATAAACTTCTTCTATTACAACTACTTTTCCATCTACTGGAGATACTACTTGGTTATCTCCAAAGCTTGTAATTCTTTTAGGGTTTCTAAAAAATTGTAAAACTAGTATTAACTCTCCAATTAGTAGAAGTTGAATATACATCTTGTAATCAATTGAAAAATAATCCAATAGAAAAAATATAATTACAATTAAGCTAAATGTAATTAATATGATTTTATGACCTTCTTTATGAAACATAGTCTAAAAAAATTAAAAATAAATATATAAATGGTGATGCAAGTATTACGCTGTCTAGCCTATCCAATAGCCCTCCGTGTCCAGGTAGTATTATTCCACTATCCTTTACTTTAGCTTGTCTCTTGTATTTTGATTCTAGTAAATCTCCTATAGTACCAAAAACACTCACAATAATACTAATAAATAACCAGTTTGAATTAGTTAAACTGGAATCTGTAAAATAACTAATTGCATAACTACCTAAACATGTGAAAAACAACCCTCCAAAAAAGCCCTCAATAGTCTTATTTGGAGAAACGCTTTCAAATAGTTTTTGTTTGCCAAAGTTTTTGCCAATTATATAAGCAAACGAATCATTTATCCAAGCGAGTACAAAGAAACCTAGTATAATACTGGAATTAAATCCTGTAAAGAACATTGGGATTAATGCAATAAACACAAATGAACTAGATAAATAAAAAGTAGAAGCTATATAATTTTTTGATAAAAATCTTGGTAGATCTTTTTTTATAAAAAGATCTCTAATTAAAAATATTAAAACAAAAATACTGAATACCAAAAGTATCTCTTTGCTTTCGTTGAAAAAAGAGTTGCTGATTAAAGTATATTCAAAATATGTAAAGTAAAAATAAAGAAGAGTAAAAATTATATGAGAAATAGTTCTTTTTTGATTAACTAATCTGCTGAACTCAATATTGCATATTATTCCAAAAACAAACACTAATATTATAAACGCTATTTGTGATTGTAGAGACAGCAAAAACAATGATGCATAAACTAAACCAGAAACTGTCCTTTTTAAAAGCTCTTTCAACTTAATTAATTATTGATTTTCTAACAATATCAAATATAAGTTTTTTGAACTACTTCCATAGCTTAAAAAATCTTTATCATTACAATCTTTAAAATGCTTTAAGTTTGTTATGTTACTTGGAATTAATTTTCCGCTATTTTTAATCCCTGTTAACCCTTCACTTATGTTATTGATTAGTTGATCAGTTTTAGCTAAAATTATAATATCAGTTGGAAGTTCAGCTAGTTTTTTTTCTGCAACTTGATTAGATGATATTAATATAGACCCATCATCAGCAATTAAATATTCACATGTGGATACAAGACAAATAGAATTATCATTGATATCTTTTGAAAAAGAATATTCTAACCTAAATCTTTTAGAAATAGTTTTATCAATGCAAATTAAATTAGATTTATCCCAACTATTTTCATTTAGAATTAATGCTATATTTTCATTTACTTCCTTTTCGTTATCGGAGTATAAAAATTTACCTCCATTTTGTATGAAATTTTTAACAAATCTATTATCAGTTGGAGATTCAAGTTTAGGCATAAAATCGCTTTCCTCTTCAAGATTAGTCTTGCTAGAAGCTTTTGTTTTTTTACCCTTACTGAATATATTTTTGAAAAAATTCAAATTAGAAAATATAGATTACATGTATATCCAAATATATAAATTCAAATATTAATTATATGTATATATATTATGAATTTATCACTTCTTTATCAAAAGGCCTTTTGCCAAATATTTTTTCTAAATTATCTTTAAAAATAACTTCTTTGTCTAATAATACTTCTGCTAGTTCTACTAATTTAGCTCTGTTGTTTTCTAATAACTTTATAGCTCTTTGATATTCTTTTTCAATTATTGATGAAATTTCTTTATCAATTGTTTCTGCAGTTTTTTCACTATATGGTTTTGTAAACCCATATTCATTCCCGTTCGAGGAATCATAATATGTTATATTTCCAACTTTGTCATTTAATCCATACACAGTAACCATTGCCCTTGCTTGTTTTGTTACCTTTTCTAGGTCACTAAGGGCTCCAGTTGATATCTTATTAAAGATGACCTTTTCTGCAGCTCTACCACCCAATGCAGCACACATTTCATCTAGCATTTGCTCAGGTCTAACAATTAGTCTTTCCTCGGGTAAATACCATGCTGCACCTAGAGATTGTCCTCTTGGTACTATAGTTACCTTAACTAATGGAGCTGCGTGTTCCAACATCCAACTAACTGTCGCATGCCCAGCTTCATGATACGCCACAGCTTTTTTCTCTGCTGGAGTTATTATTTTATTTTTTTTCTCTAATCCACCCACAATTCTGTCAACTGCATCTAAAAAATCTTGTTTACCTACTGATTTTTTATTTTTTCTTGCAGCTATTAGTGCAGCTTCATTACAAACATTTGCAATATCAGCACCAGAAAAACCTGGAGTTTGTTTTGATAAAAACTCTACATCTAAATTTGTAGCTTTTTTCAACGGTCTTAAGTGAACTTTAAAAATTGCTTTTCTTTCTCTTACATCTGGTAGGTCTACAAATATTTGTCTATCAAATCTTCCAGCTCTCATCAATGCTTTATCTAGTACATCAGCTCTGTTTGTTGCAGCTATTACAATAACATTTGTATTAGTACCAAAACCATCCATTTCTGTTAGTAATTGATTTAATGTATTTTCACGTTCGTCATTACCTCCAGTCATGTTGCTTTTACCTCTAGCTCTACCTATAGCATCAATTTCATCAATAAATATGATTGCCGGAGACTTATCTTTAGCCTGCTTAAATAAATCTCTAACTCTAGATGCACCAACTCCAACAAACATTTCAACAAAATCTGATCCAGATAAGGAGAAAAACGGAACTTTTGCTTCTCCAGCTACAGCTTTTGCTAGTAGTGTTTTACCAGTACCCGGAGAACCTACTAACAATGCCCCTTTTGGAATTTTTCCGCCAAGTGCTGTATATTTGGACGGGTTTTTTAAAAAATCAACTATTTCTTGAACCTCTTCTTTAGCTCCTTCCATACCTGCTACATCCTTAAATGTTGTTTTCACATCTGTCTTTTCGTCAAAAAGTTTAGCTTTTGACTTACCAATATTAAATATCTGTCCACCACCACCAGAACCGCCTGATGACATTTTACGCATAACAAAAATCCAAACACCTATAATCAAAACAAATGGTAGCATAGATAATAACAAATCACCCCAAATATTTTGCTCAGTTACGTAATTAACTTCTATTACTAAATTATTTTCCTCTTCATTTCTTTTTAATCTATTTTCAAAATTCTGTAAATCACCAAATTCAAACTTATAACTCGCTGTTTGGGCAGATAGAGGAAAATATGCTTTTATTGTTTCTTTATGAATATCTTTAGAGGAAGCCTCTTCAGTTAAATAAACTTTAACTTCTCTCTTATTTATTATTTCAATTCTCTCTACATCACCCATAGAAACATACTCAAAAAACTTTGAGGGAGTTGTTTGATTAGCATCATTTGATGCTATTCCACCTGAAAACACTTGTAATAAAATGAATAAAAATATTATTCCACCATAAAACCAATATTGATTAATTTTAGGAGCTTTTTTATTATTTTTTTTATTTGTCATTTATTTTATTTTAATCTTTAGATTTAACTTTGGTTAATTTTGCATCCCCCCACAAACTTTCAATATCATAATATTCTCTTTTATGCTTTTGAAAAACATGTACAACTACATTGATATAATCCATTAAAACCCATTCTCCATTGTCATTTCCTTCAATATTCCATGGCTTATCTTTTAATTCTTTACTTACATGTTTTTGTATAGAACCAACTATTGCATTTACCTGTGTGTTGGAGTTTCCTTCACAAATGATAAAATAATCACATACAGAATTCTCTAATTCACGTAAATCTAAAATATTAATATCTTTTCCTTTAATTTCTTCAATTGCCTCAATAATACTATAAATCAAGGAATCCTCACTATTTTTTTTCTTAACCACTTATCAGTTTTATATTTGTGCAAAGTTATTATTTTTTTTACTTTAAACACATGAATATAATCAAACTTAATGCCATTGATTCCACAAATGATTATTTAAAGAATTTATTGGATAAAAAACCTGTCATTAATTATACAGTAGTTACCGCAAATTTTCAAAATAAAGGTAAAGGACAAATGGGTGGTTTTTGGGAATCTGAAGCGGGTAAAAACTTGATATGTAGTGTATACCTTTCTAATTCGATTATCAAATTGAGTAATCAGTTTGTTATTAATATAATAGTTTGTCTAGCTATTAAAAAATCATTACATAAATTTAATATCCCTCAGCTTTCTGTTAAATGGCCAAACGACATTATGTCAGGAAGTTCTAAGATATGTGGAGTGTTAATTGAAAATATTATTAAAAATAGCTCCATTCAAGATATTATAATTGGAATTGGTCTAAATGTAAATCAAACAATATTTAAAAACTCTCCCAATGCTACATCAATAAAAAAAATTAATGGAAACTTTTATAATACAGATGAAATTCTTTTTGAAATTATTAGTAATATAAAATTTTATTATACTTTTTTAGAAAAGGATAATCTTTCATATTTATATAAATTATATGAAAAAAATCTTTATCGTGTAAATAAAGTATCTATGTTTAGATTAGCAGATAAAAAATTGGTTTCTGGCTTTATTAGTGGAGTCAATGAATTTGGAATGTTGAAAATAATTATGGAAGATGATCTAGAAAAAACTTTCGGAATAAAAGAAATTTCAATAGTGAACTAATTTTTTAATTTACCACTTTGAAGGGTTTTTGTTCCAGGATTTAAGTTCTTCTAGTTCGGATGAATTTATATAGTTGTTCTTGAGTGCACAATCAACAAGTGTTTTATAGTTACTTAATGTTTCTAATTTTAATTTTTCATTTTTAAAATTTTCAAATGAAATATCAAATCCATAAGTGAATATTGCTACCATTCCGGTAACTTCAATTTTTTGTTCTCTTAATGCTTTTACAGCATTTATACTGCTATTACCCGTGCTAATTAAGTCTTCAATAACTACGACCTTTTGAGAAGAGTTTATTTTACCTTCAATTTGATTTTTTCTACCATGTTTTTTTGCCTCTGGTCTAACATAAATAAAAGGAAGATCTAAAAAATCCGCTACTAACATACCAATTCCAATTGCCCCAGTTGCTACTCCTGCAATCACATCAGGTTTGCCGAATTTATCTATTAATAGTCTAGATAATTCTTCTTTAACTTCATTTCTCACATCGGGGAAAGATAATATTGTTCTGTTATCACAATAAATTGGCGAATTCCAGCCAGAAGCCCATTTAAAAGGTTCTTTAGGGTTTAATTTGATGGCATTTATTTTTAGTAAAATTTCCGCAATTTTTACTTCTACACTATCTTTTCGACTCATAGTTACAAAACTAATCAAAAATTAATATGTTTGCATAGTAAACAAATATAAATGTATCAAGTATTTTATAAGGAAAAAGTTATTTTATTGACTGATGTAATAGAACAAGATACGGGCTTGGTTGTTTTACCTCTGAAAAATATTAAGCTCAAAAAAGTTATTAAAATTTTAAACAAAAAAAGCACAAAATCTCTTCATTTGTTCCATAAAAATAGAGATAATCTATTAAAATATTTTTTTAAATCAATCAAAACAGTAATTGCTGCTGGTGGTAAAATCATTAATTCTAAATCGGACACACTTTTTATATACCGAGACGATAAATGGGATCTACCTAAGGGAAAATCAGAGAAAAATGAGCTATTATCAGACACAGCCATAAGAGAGGTTATTGAAGAAACAGGAATTAAAGGAGTTTCTATAAAAAAACCACTTGATGTTACTTATCATATATTTAAAAGAGATGATGAGTATAGATTGAAAATTACTTATTGGTTTGAAATGTTTAGTGATTACTCAGGGAAATTCACACCACAATTAAATGAAAACATAACTGATGTATGTTGGGTTAAAAAAGAAAACCTTGAAAATATTAAAAATAATTCTTATCCAAATATAAAATTACTTTTTTAGAAGTAGTCTTTCCGTACACACGCAGGAACTAACTTAGTGTAATCACCATTGTTGATTATTACTTCTCTGACAATTGAAGACGATATATATGAATTATTAGCACTAGTTAAGAAAAAAACAGTGTCGATACTTGTTAGTTTTCTGTTTGTTTGAGCGATAGCCTTTTCAAATTCAAAATCAGCAGGGTTTCTTAAGCCTCGAAGAATAAAGTCAGCTTGATTTTTTTTACAAAAATCGACAGTTAATCCTTCATAAACCATGATTTTTACTTTAGGTTCATTAATGTAATGCGTATTAATAAACTTCTTCCTTTCTTCCAAAGTGAACATGCACTTCTTAGAAGAATTTATCCCAACTGCGACTATGATTTCATCAAATAATTTAATACTTCGATCTATAATATCGCAATGCCCTAAAGTTAAGGGGTCAAATGATCCAGGAAAAACAGCTTTTTTCATATTCCAAAATTATGAAAATTAATTTAAAGCTTCATTAATTACATTTTCATACAAATCTTTTAGTGATATACCAGCTAGTATAACTTGTTGAGGTAAAATACTTTTCTTAGTTAAACCAGGAACTGTATTTACTTCTAATAGATAAGGAATACCATCTTTAAATATAAACTCACTTCTTGTTAGTCCTTTTAGACCAAGTATTTGGAAAATCTTTAAAGACTCTTTTAATACTTTAGATTTCATTTCATCAGAAATTTTAGCAGGGGTTATTTCAGAAGATTGACCGTTATATTTTGCCTCATAATCAAAGAAGTCATTATTGCTAATTATCTCTGTGATTGGCAAGCAAATTGTCTTATTTTGATAACTTATAATACCAACAGAAACTTCTGTTCCGTCTAAAAAAGATTCAATTAATATATTGGTGTCTTCTTTAAATGCAATTTTAAGAGCTTGGTCAAATTCTGCTAATTTATATACTTTTGTAATTCCATAACTACTTCCGCTTTTACTGGCTTTTACAAAACAAGGCAATCCTACTTTTTTGACAATTTGATTTAAATCTATGTTATCTTGTGTATTTAAACAAACTGATTCTGCTGATTTAATTTTATGTTTATTTAAATATTTTAAACACTCTATTTTGTCATAAGTGATTTTAGATTGAAACAATCCACTGCCTGTTAATGGTATCTTTAACTTACTTAAGTATTCTTGTATTTCCCCATTTTCTCCAGGTGAGCCGTGTATTGCATTAAAAACGCAATCAAATTGAATTAGTTTATTACTTAATTTTAATGTAAAAAATTCTTTATTTATATTATGTTCGTTGTTTTTCATGTCAACATAAACCCATCGATCCTTTAAAATCAAAACCTTGTAACAGTTAAATTTACTTTTGTCTAATTCATCATATACTGCCTTTCCACTTTCAATAGAAATAGTATACTCGCTAGAGTAACCGCCCATGATGATTGCAATATTCTTTTTCATTTTGATTTTTTATTAAAAATATAAATTAATTTGTAAATCTTATTCTCATAAAAAAAAAATAACTCGAAAAATGCTTAGTTTTGTTATTTAACATGTAATAATGAATTTTATTAAATTTTTATTCTCAAAAAAATTCGTTAAACAGATTTTTTATTTAATCTGTTTGACTATTGTTATAGTAATTGTTTCTATTGTATCTCTAAGTTATACTACAATGCATGGTGAATCTGTTGAAGTTCCAAATTTAATTGGTAAAACTATGGATCAGGTAAAGAAAGATTTAAGCACTATAAATCTTAACTTTGTAATATTAGATTCAGCAAGATACAATTCTTCATTTAAGCCGTTATCTGTGATAGATCATCAGCCAAGTTTTGGATCTAAAGTAAAGATAAATAGAAAAATTTATTTAACTATTAATCCATCAGGGTATAATGATATTTCCATTCCAAAAATAATACGTACAACAATCAGGCAAGCTACTCAACGACTGGAGTCTTCGGGTTTTATAGTTGGTGAAATTGAATATGTTGATGACATTGGTAAAGATGAAATAATAGAAATTAGTCATAATGGAGAGAAAGTAAATGAAGGAGATAAATTATTAAAAAATTCAATAATCGATTTAATTTTAGGAAATGGAAAACTCTGATTCTTTATATGAACATTATTCTTTTTCAGTTCAACAAGGTCAAGCTCCTTTAAGAATTGATAAGTATTTAATGAATTTTGTAGAAAATGCAACAAGAACTAAAATTCAAGCTGCTGCTAAAGCAGGTAGTATAAAGGTAAATGGTGAAGTTGTTAAGTCAAATTATAAAGTAAAACCAATTGATGAAATCAAAGTATTCTTTGAATACCCACCAGCTGAAAATTTACTTCTTCCAGAAAATATTGATTTAGATATAGTCTTTGAAGATAAGGATTTACTTATAGTTAATAAACCTGCAGGAATGGTAGTTCACCCTGGACATGGCAATTATTCTGGTACTTTGATTAATGCATTAATCTATCACTTTGATAACTTACCAAATAATTCATCAAATAGACCTGGCCTTGTGCACAGAATTGATAAAGACACTAGTGGTTTATTAGTTGTTGCAAAAAATGATAATGCAATGACAAAGTTGTCTGATCAATTTGCTAAAAAAACAAGTAAAAGAGAATATTTAGCTCTAGTTTGGGGTAACCCTGTAAATGATGAAGGAACGGTAGATAAAGTTATTGGACGGAATCCAAAAAACCGACTGCAAAACATTGTTTTTAACGATGAGGATAGTCATTTAGGAAAGCCGGCTATAACTCATTATAAAGTTGTAGAGAGATTTGGATATGTAACACTTGTTAGTTGTAAGCTAGAGACAGGTAGAACACATCAAATTAGAGTTCATATGAAACATATTGGTCATACTTTATTTAATGATGAAAGATATGGAGGAGAGTTAATTTTGAAAGGCACTACCTTTACCAAGTATAAACAATTTGTAGATAATTGTTTTAAAGTTCTCCCAAGACAGGCTCTTCATGCAAAAAGTTTAGGGTTTGTTCATCCAACAACCAATAAATTTATTGAATTTAATTCAGAAATTCCTGAAGATATGAGAATCTGCTTAGAAAAATGGTCAAGTTATGCAAAACACATGATGTAATTTTTTTTAAATTTTTATATTGTATTTAAGATTTTCGTTTGTAATTTTAATTAAAAATTATCTTTATATGAAATTAGTTATTTCTCCAGCAAAATCTTTAAATTATTCTAGTGAACTTCCTACGATGGAATTTACACAGTCTTGTTTTTTAAATGAAGCAGAGCAGCTAAATAATATTCTTAAAAGTAAATCTCCAGATGAACTATCCAAACTAATGAGTATTTCTAGCTCTTTAGGGGATTTAAATTACAAAAGAAATCAGTCTTGGAGTTTACCTTTTAATACTTCAAATTCTAGACAGGCAATTTATGCTTTTGCTGGTGATGTTTATAAAGGAATTGACGCATACTCAATTCCCACTGATAAAATTGATTTATTACAAAGTACCGTTAGAATAATTTCAGGACTTTATGGTATATTAAAACCTTTAGATTTAGTGCAGCCATATAGGCTGGAAATGGGTACTAAATTATCCTGTGGAAATAATAAAAATTTATATGAATATTGGAGATTTCAATTAACGAAAGCTTTAAATAAAGAACTTGAAGAAGGGGAGTTATTCTTGAACTTAGCTAGTAATGAGTATATAAAAGCGATAGATACTAAGGTTTTAAAAACTCCTATGATTACTGCGAATTTTAAACAATTCAAAAATGGTGAATATAAAAATATTGCTATTTTTTCAAAGAAAGCAAGAGGTTTAATGACCAGATATATTATTGATAATAAAATCAATTCTGTTGATGGTTTAAAAAACTTTTCATCAGATAAATACTACTTCTCTGAAAAGCTTTCTACTAGAAATGAATTAATTTTCACTAGATAAATAAGATTTTAATAGATTCAATTCTTTAATAATACAAAAATTATAATTAAAATTTAAGCTATGGATTTAAATCAAACAGATTGGGAATTAAAGTGCATTGAAGATGATAATTCTATAATAATTGATGTCAGAGCTGATCATGAGGTAGCAGAGGGTATAATACCAAATGCAATTAATATTGATATATATGGTGGCCAATTATTTATGGATGAAATTAATAAATTAGATAAAAATAAATCATACTTTATTTATTGTAAAGCAGGAGGTAGGAGTGCCCAAGCCTGTTCAATAATGAATCAATTAGGTTTTGAAAAAACATATAATCTTTTAGGTGGATTTAGCAACTGGACAGGTAAAAAAATAATTCTTTAATTTATGTTAAAAAACTTCATATTATTTTTTGTTATAATTAGTTTTTCTTGTTCTAATTCAGAAGTAGAGGTTAATAAAATTACTTCAGAAAAACTTATTTCCTTGCTAAAAACACAAGATATTCAACTTATTGATGTTAGAATGTTAGGCGAATACAATGTTGGCCATATTGAAGGTGCTTTAAATATAGATTTTTATAAATCTAGTTTTGTAGACAGTGTAAATGAGTTAGATAAATCTAAACTAACTGTTGTTTACTGTAAGTCAGGAAATAGAAGTAATAAATCTGCTTTAATAATGGATTCTTTAGGCTTTATAGAAATTTATGATTTTAACAAGGGTATGAATGGTTGGTTAAAAACAGAAAATAGTATTGTTAGATTAGATTCTTTAAATTGAATTTTTAGTTATTAATCTTGTCATGTATTCTTTATTTAATAATGCAATTTCAGAAAATTTAATTAAGTTTTTAGCTCTAATTAAGTTTTGGTTTTCATACGTTACTTTAAAGTATTTATTTCCATTTAAATGATCTGTTAGTGCTCTCACCCCATGAAGAAAAGGCATAAGTGCCACCGATAGAGAAAGTAGCTTCAATTCGTTTTTATTAATAGTTTTTAAGCTTGGTTTGAAGCCATCTATAAAAAACTTAAACATCTCTTTATTAAATTCAATCTTATTTAAATCTTTTTCTTCTTCTGAAACTGTATTCACTAGTGTCCTAACGCAATCCCCAAAGTCATATAAAATTGAACCAGGCATTATTGTATCTATATCAATTAAGTAAAGTCCTTTATTCGCTTGATTAAATAAAATATTATTTAGTTTGGAATCATTATGACAAAGTCTAATTTCTAGTTTAGTATTGTCTATAATATCAAAATTTGTTGATAGTTTTTTTATTAAAGCTATTTCATTAAAACAGTTATTTTCTTTGTAATTACACGCTTTCTCAAATTGAATTAACCTCAGAGTTAGATTGTGAAAATTAGGGATAATTTCTTTGAAGTTGGTCAAGTCTAAATTCTTTAATTTTTCATGGAAATTTGATAAAACTTTACCTGATTCAAAAGCTACTAAATTATCGTTAGTAGTATTAAATGTTTTACTCCCAGGTTCGTAATTCATCAGCCTCCAATAAGCTGAATTATTAATAGTATAAGGTTTATTTGACTTTGAGTTAATGAAAGTTATTCCGATGTTTACAGAATTATCTTTAATAAGGTTTATGTTGTGAAAAATATATTCTGGGTTTTTGAATACTTTAGAATTTATCTTTTGAAGAATATATTTAGGGGTATTATTTGTGAAAACTTTAAATGTATCATTAATGTAACCAGAGGATATCTTATTAAATGTTAATAAATCATCTGAAATTTGAAAATCAGACAATATTTTTTTTAATAAAATTTTATCCATTTTATGAATTATTTACCCCAAAGTGGACTGGGATACAGTTTGCTTATTGTATAAGATTTTAATGCATTTACTGCATAGTCCTTATCTTGAAAGTATGTAACTCCAAACCAATCACTATCTGATTTTATTGCTTTAATTTTTATTAAACCTTCACTCATCATTTCTTGAGCTACAAAAGGTAAATAAATCTCATTTTTATTTAAATTTCTTTCATCTTCTAGAAATTTTTTGAAATATCCTTCTATGTAATCAAATATATCTGTATTACATATCCAAAAATTCATTGATACATCATCATTGTAATTTAAAGTATTACCTGAGTCTTTGTCAATTATTTTGTTTTCACTTTCATGAATTTCAATATGTTCTTTTATTGAGATAAGATTATTGTCTGTAACTTGACAAATACCTCTTGAAACAGATCCGAAATCAGATAATGTTTTTCCTAGCTTATAAGTTACAAGTCCGTAAGAATCTTTATTGCTATTATTTTTAACATAATTAGCTGCTTGCTCAAATGCTTCACTTCCGTAATAGTCATCTGCATTTATAATTACAAAACTGGATTTAATAACCTTTCTTGCTGACCATACTGCATGTGCTGTTCCCCATGGTTTGACTCTTTCAGAGTTTACTATGCTATCTTTAGGAAGGTCGTTAATTTCTTGTATGACTACATCAAGTTTTATGTCTTCTGGGATTCTTTGTTTCAAATAAATATTTAAAAAATCTTTATTTTCTTTTTTTGTAACCAATACAATATGTTTAAAACCATTGTTTATGGCATCATATATACTGAATTCTAACAAAAATTCATCCTTAGGTCCTAATTCATCAAATTGTTTTAGTTTCCCGTATCTACTACCGCTCCCCGCAGCCATAAGTAATAAAGTCATTCTTATTTTTTTTAGTTTAATGGTATCAAATATAGAACAAAGAACGAATATCAAACTCTCTTAAACAAAAAAAAACCCTCGCGAAAGGGTTTTTTTTATTTATAATGTTGAATACTACTACTTCGCTTTTCCTTTTAAAAATGGAAGTCCAGTTTTTTCATTCTCAATAACTACTTTACCATCAGGTAAATCACATGCTTCAGGTCTAGAGTCTTTAGCGAAATAATAAATTGTTTGTTGTCTTCCTCCTTTTAACTCTACATCTTTAGAATGTAAAAAGTAAGTTTTTCCTTTACTGTTTTGGTGTGAATAACCCATGTTTTTTAGTTTTTTAGATTAGTAATACTTAAATATAGTCTTTTTTTTTGTTAAAAAACAAGTTTTCTCTCTGTAATATTGAGAATTATATTAATTATTTTATTTTTTTTAAGAATTTATTCACTCTGTAGCGAAAAATAAAGATATTAAATCTATAAAAATTAAATCTTACTGAAGAGTAATAGGGAAGAGATATTTACTTCTTATTTGTTTTCGATATAGAATTTAAATAACTATCAATTCTAACATCTGTATTTATTCTAATATCTTCCCAAAATAGGTTTATGTCTGCAAAGTGATAGTTTCTAATAAACCTAAAAAGAAAACGATTTGGTATTTTTTTTGGTAATTTAACCCAAAGCATACCTTTAGTCAATTCTATTTCAACACTATTACTGTATACTTTTTCGTCACTAAAAAGCATACCCTTATGATCTTCTAATCTAGATTTTATTTCTTTGTTCCATGTTATTGGGTTAACTACTACATTGCCTTCTTTCCAAGAATTATAGGCAGGGTCTTTATTTATCCTTGGTTTTTTATTTCTTTTATATGAGTTCCAGTTAACAAATCCACCTGTTGCATCAGCTTTAAACATTGGTTTAATATTTTCAAACTGATCTTGCTTAATGTTAGTTCCTATTAAATAAGCAGCTACTAATTGATTTTGAAGAGGCTTGTTATCAAAATATTCTTTTAAGAGTCTTATTCCGTGTCCTGCACCTTGGCTATGCCCCGCTATGATAATTGGTCTGCCATTATTATAATTATCTAAATAATAATCAAAAGCTTTTTTGATATCTGCATATGCTATTTCATAAGCTGGGCGACCACCATTACTAGTATAGGGTTCGAAAAACGCTCTGTAATGGACTTGCCTGTAAAATGGACTAAATACCCTGCTCGAGCTTGCCCAAGCCGATGCTTGGTACTTAATTGCGATATCTACAATGCTTTCTTTAGTTTCTTTATCATAAATATCTGCATTCCAATCTGTATTAGACACTTCAGTGATGATAGTTGGGTATATGTAAAAAACATCAGCTTTAGCTCCTTCTTGCTTGTACTTAGTTAAGGGACTAATTTCTATTTTAGGATGCGCTGCCCATGATTCTAAATTATTGTAATCTGGTTCATTTGGAATTTCTTCTTTAACAAATGGCTTAGAGTCATACGTTGTTTTACACGAGCTTATTAATATAAATAACAATAAAACGGAAGATAAATTTATAAATTTCATTAAAATGTCTAATAATATTGGTTTTAAAAAATTGGCATATTTTTTGATACCTTTATAAAAATAATATATATAATTATGAAAAATATACTTTTACTACTTTTTGTATTTTCTTTAACATCTTATTCTCAAGACACTGTTCAGCAAGTTGAGGTTATAAAAACAAGTACTCAGATTGAAAAATTTTCTAAA
>JAPKAF010000096.1 GCA_028825365.1 Flavobacteriaceae bacterium
ATGAAAAAACTACTCTTACTTTCCACTTTATTAATCTTCGCTTGTAAAGAAGACGAGGATAATCCTTGCATCTATGCGCCAACCCTAGCTACTGAAGCTGTTACTGATATTACAGAAACATCAGCTACTTTAAATGGCGCTATTGATGTTTATTCTCAAAATTGTGATACTGTAGAGAATGTTTTACAAGGGTTTGTATATTCAATATCCACTGAACCGACAATAGACGACACAGTTGTTTCTGTTAATGGGTCTTCTATTAATTCAAATCTAACAGACCTTGAGCCAAGCACAACTTACTATGTAAGGACTTTTTTAGAGAGACCTTCGCTAGGAGTTTTTTATGGTAATGAAGTTAGCTTTACATTAAATGATTCAAATTTTATTGAAGGGCGTTGGAATTTTATTTCTTCAACTGATTGTGGAGAAAATGACGAAAGTATCGACTCCTGTGATTTAGAATCGTATATGACGCTCACTAATGGAATTGGGCAAGCTACAATATCTGACAGTGAAGATGAAAACGGAAATATTGGCCCTTGTGAAGTTGTTGGGAGTTTTGATGTAAGTTATTCTGTCGGCTCTAGTAACCAAAACTATATCTTTTCTATACAAGGAGGAGAACCACTGGCCGCTGTCGTTGATGGCAATACCCTTACGCTTACACAAACCTATGACGCAAGCACTTCGGATTGTCCACAACAAGCGGGTGTCATTTCCGATAACATTGTTTTTGTACGCGACTAAACCATAGGCATATCTTTACCATATAACTTAAGGAAAAACTAAATTTCTTTATGTAACCTTTGCGTATCACAAAAAGAAGTGTTACGTTTGCGTTACATTATTAATAAAAAAAATAACTATGGAATTTTTAATGCCAATCTTTGTTGTGCTAATGCCAGTTTTACTTGTCTGGGTAATTTTTGCTTATAATACCAAAAGCGAAAAGAATAAGTATGAAACTATTATTGAGGTTTCCAAAAACATTAAGGACAATGAAGAAATTAAAGAAATACTTGAAAGTTTAACTGAAATAAAAAAGTCTTCAACAGATTTTAGAAAAACTGGTTTAATAACAATTTTTGTAGGGATTGGCTTAAACGCTTTAGATTATTATGGGCTTGGTATTTTTGCACAGGAGTTACTTGGGATTGAGTCAGATATTGTTCTTGGCATAGGTTTACTGGTAATGTTTATCGGAATTGGTCAGATGCTTGCTGGATATATTTATCCAAATCAACCTTATGAAATAAATAAAGCTGTTGAAAGTTTTGAAAATAAATAGTTTTGGGTAAAAATCATAAATATCTTCATAATAATCTGGAGGAGATTAGAAAATCTGCTGGATTAACTCAACAAAAACTTTCAGAAAGTGCAGAGGTTTCAAGGAAAAGCATAAATGCTATTGAAAATGGGGTTTATGTTCCTTCAACTGTACTCGCTCTAAAAATTGCTAAAACCCTTAAGTGTAATGTAGAAGATTTATTTAAACTACCTAAA
>JAPKAF010000060.1 GCA_028825365.1 Flavobacteriaceae bacterium
CCTGGAACTTGGGTTGAATCAATTCAGATAACTAAAGGAGCTGGGTCTGTTGTAAACGGTTACGAAAGTATTTCAGGACAGATTAATGTTGAATTACAAAAACCAAATACAGATACTCCATTATTTTTTAATACTTATGCTTCTTCTATGGGAAGACTAGAGCTGAATACGCATTACAATACTAAAATCTCTGACAAATTAAGTTCTGGACTATATTTTCATGTAAACTCAAATAATCAACAAAATGATAATAATTCAGACGGTTTTTTAGACAGTCCATTATCAGAACAAATAAATGTGTTAAATCGTTGGCAGTACACTAATCTTGAAAAGGGATTAGTTGCATTTCTTAATGTAAGATACTTGACTGATGAAAAACAATCTGGAGAGGTTGATTTTAACCCTAGTTCAGATAGATTAACAACAAATTACTGGGGTAGTGAAGTCAATACAGAAAGATTTGATTCTTCGTTAAAAATTGGGTATGTAAACCCTGATATTACATACCAAACCATAGGAGTACAGTTGGCCTACAGTGATCATGACCAAAACTCATATTTTGGTCTCAATCAATATGATATAAATCATCAAAGTATTTTTTCAAACATTATTTATAACTCTATTTTAGGAGACACAAGACATAAAATTAAGACAGGTTTGAATTTTAATTCTGATGTATATGTAGAGAATGTTTCTAATGTATCATATTCTTTATTGCCAGATGATAGTTCAGCTGAACCTACTGTTCAGGGTATAGGTAATGACCGATCTGAAAAATCAATTGGCGCATTTTTTGAATATAACTTTGATAATCTTAGTAATTTAAATTTAACTGCAGGAATTAGAGTAGATAATCATAATAAAATGGGGACCTTTTTAACTCCTAGATTTCATTTAAGGTATACACCAGTGGAAAAATCGGTACTAAGACTTTCTTTTGGAAGAGGTAAAAGAATGGCTAATATATTTGCTGAAAATCAAAACTTATTTGCAACCACAAGACTAATACAATTGCCTGTTGATGATTTAAAATCGGAAGATGCATGGAATTATGGCATTTCATTTTTGCAAAATTTCAATCTATTTAATAAAAAGTCTGAAATAATCTTAGATTACTATTATACTGATTTTAACAATCAAGTAATAGTTGACTGGGAAAATCCTTATGAAATTAGTTTTTACAACCTTATTGGTAAAAGTTTTGCAGCTAGTTTTCAATCTCAATTTAATTATTACATAAATGAAAATGTTGAGCTTAAACTAGCCTATAAATTGTACAATGTTAAAACAGACTATGCTTCCGGAAGACTTACGAAACCAATGACTCCAAAAGAACGTCTTTTTATAAATTTTAACATTAACTCAAATTTAAATGATGATGGATCTCAATGGAAATTTGATACAACTTTTAATTGGATTGGTAAGCAAAGGTTTTCCAACAGGCTGACAAATAATCCAAATTTTTTGCCAGTAAATATGGGCAAGTATTCCCCTCAATTCTCTACAGTTAATGCACAATTAACCAGAGTATTTTCGGAAAAATTCGAAGTATATTTAGGTGCTGAAAACTTAACTAACACTAAACAGAAAAATCCCATAGTGGGAAGTGAAAATCCATTTGGACAAGGATTTGATACAACTTTTGTGTATGGACCAATATTTGGAAGTATGTACTACACAGGTTTAAGATTTAAAATTTATTAATATGAGAAGATATATTTTGATTATTTTATTTATGCCGTTTATGATAATAGGGCAAAACAGTAATGCAAAGGCTAACTTTAAGGTTGACGGAGTCTGTGGTATGTGTAAAGTTAGAATAGAGAACTCTACTATCAAACTAAAAGGAGTAAAGTCATCCAAATGGAATGTAAATACCGGTCAAATAAGTTTAATTTTTAATGAAAAAAAAATTAAACTTAACGATATACATCAATTTATTGCTGATTTGGGTCATGATACAGAGAAAATTAAAGCTCCTGATTTAGCATATAATTCTTTAGATGCCTGTTGTAAATATAGAGATCCATCAGTTGTTATGGATCATCAATAAATTCTATTTTTAAACTAGTATAAATATTAAAAACCCTCAATTAAAAACCAAAATTATGAAAATATTTAAAACTATAATTTTATGTTCAACTATTTTAATATTTAATAGTTGTCAAAACTCTAATGTAGAAATTGAAAAAACACCTGGAATCAATATAGACTTCATGGATACTGAAACAACTCCAAACGAGGATTTTTTTAGGTATGTTAACGGAAACTGGTACGATAACACTGAAATTCCAGATGATAGAACCAACTGGGGAAGCTTTGCGGAACTAAGACAAAATACTGATGAGGACGCCTTAGGGATTCTTAAGTCAGCCATGGGTGATAACAAAGATTTAAAATCCATAAGTTTAATTTCTGGATCTGATCAAGAGAAAGCAGTTTTTCTATATGAAACTATTATGGACACTACATCAAGAAATGATCAAGGTATATCTCCAATATTGCCTTATTTAGAAAAAGTTGAAGCTATTGAAAATATCTCTGACCTACAGTCTTATTTAATTGAAATGGAGCCATTAGGTGGAGGAGGTTTTTTTGGTTTTGGCGTAGGCTCAGACCCTAAAGATAGTAATAGAAATGTCGGTTATTTAGGCGCAGGTGGATTAGGTCTCCCAGATCGTGATTATTATCTAAAAGACGACGAGGATTCTAAAAACAAAAGAGATTTATACATTCAGCATATAACTAGAATGTTACAGTATTTAGGTGATGATGAAGTTTCTGCAAATAATCAAGCAAAACAAATCCTTGCATTTGAAACTAGATTAGCAGAACCTAAAATGGATAAGGTTGAAAGAAGAGATGCTAGAAAAAGATATAATCCAACATCGATTAATGATCTTCAAAAAATGGTTCCTTCAATAAATTGGAAAAACTATTTTGAAGGCATTGGAGTTAAACAAATTGATACGGTTATAATTGGGGAATTAAAGTATATGCGTGAGCTTCAAAAAATCTTAAAAGAAAATAATGTTTCTGATTGGAAAACTTTACTTAGATGGGATGTGTTTAATGGTTCAGCTGGTATGTTAAGTAGTGAAATTGAAAAGGCTAATTGGGATTTTTACAGTAAAGACTTAAGTGGAGCTAAAGCTCAAAGACCAAGAGATGAAAGAGCTTTACAAAGACTAAACAGAACAATTGGAGAGGCTTTAGGTAAGCTTTATGTTGACGAAAAATTTCCTCCAGAAGCGAAAGTTAAAGCTCAGGAAATGATTAAAAATGTAATTCTTGCTTTTGAAAATAGAATTAATGCACTGCCGTGGATGAGTGAAGAAACAAAAGTTAAAGCAGTTGAGAAATTGAAAGCAACAAAAATAAAAATTGCTTACCCTGACAAATGGAAAGATTATTCAGAAATGAAAATAACATCTGTAAAAGAAGGTGGTTCTTATGTACAAAACATGTTAAATGCTACAAAATACAATTACAATAAGGATTTATCGATGCTAAATAAACCCGTTGATAAAAGTGAATGGTTTATGGCTCCTCAGGTAGTCAATGCTTATTTCAACCCTTCTTACAATGAAATTGTTTTTCCAGCTGCAATATTGCAACCCCCATTTTATAACTATACAGCTGATGATGCTGTTAATTATGGGGGAATAGGTGCTGTTATAGGGCATGAAATTTCTCATAGTTTTGATGATTCAGGTTCTAGATATGATAAAGATGGAAACTTAAATAACTGGTGGAGCGACGAAGATTTAACTCAGTTTGAATCATTAGGTAAGGCATTAGCAGATCAATATAGTGCCATTGAAGTTTTACCAGATGTTAATATAAATGGTGAGTTTACTTTAGGTGAAAATATTGGTGATTTAGGTGGTGTATTAGCTGCTTATGATGCTCTTCAATTAAGTTTTGAAGGGGTTAAACCTGAAAATATAGATGGTTATACTGCAGAGCAACGATTCTTTATTTCTTGGGCTACAGTATGGAGAACAAAAATGAGAGATGAAGCTCTTAAAACTAGAATTAAAACTGACCCACATTCACCTGGAATGAATAGGGCAGTTCAGCCTTTACTTAATATTGATGCTTTTTATGAAGCATTTGATATTAAAGAAGGTGATAAAATGTATATATCTCCTGAGAAAAGAGTTAGGATTTGGTAAAACAAAAAAAGGCAATCAATTATTGATTGCCTTTTTTTTATAATATTAAGTAATATAA
>JAPKAF010000029.1 GCA_028825365.1 Flavobacteriaceae bacterium
CATTCAGGAAAACTTATTTATTATAGGATCATTGCTAGCGATAGACTACTCTGGGAAAAAAGAAAATAATCCAATTAAATTTTCTAGCGAAAAGACTGATCTTATTGAAAAGGAAATAGATAAAATTAGTTCAACATTGCCAGAAATGACAAACTTTATAATTCCTGGTGGACATATTACTGTTTCTACTTGCCATATTGCAAGAAGTATTTGTAGAAGAGCAGAAAGAAAATGTGTCAAGTTTAGTAAAGATTGTGAAATAAATCAAAATATCATTATTTATATAAATAGGCTCTCAGATTATTTATTCACTTTATCTAGAAAAATTTCTTTAGACACTAATACAAAGGAAACTAAGTGGATTAATAAGTAAATGTGAAATAACATTCAAATAACTTGTGAAATTCCACTAAAAATTTATTTTTGCAAAATATAAAATCGTAAAAATTATGTATTGGACACTAGAATTAGCATCATTTTTAAGTGATGCACCTTGGCCTGCTACCAAAGATGAATTAATAGATTATTCTATCAGAACTGGATCTCCATTGGAAGTAGTAGAAAACTTACAATCAATAGAGGACGAAGGTGATCTATATGAATCCATACAGGAAATTTGGCCTGACTACCCTACTGATGATGATTATCTTTGGAATGAAGATGAATATTAAAAATTAATTAATATAAAAAAGTCTCTAATGAGGCTTTTTTTATTTTGTATTTTCTTGAAAAGAAATGCAACAAATCGTATCTTTGATTTTCTATTTAAAAAACAAATTAATGAGTATTTTAAATTCTATTCTTAAAATATTTGTAGGAGATAAGTCTAAACAAGACGTTAAAATGATATCTCCTATCGTCAAAAGCATATTGTCTTTTGAGGAAAAAGTTTCACAACTTTCTAATGATGATTTAAGAGCTAAAACAGATGAATTCAAATCTTCAATAGCTGATTCTACTAGTAATATTACTGATCAAATAAAAAATTTAGAATCTGAAGTTGAAACTACAGTTGATTTTGATGAAAAAGAAAATTTATATAACAAAATAGATGATTTAAAAGATGAAGTTTATTTATCAACAGAAGAAACTTTAAAAAAAATATTACCCGAAGCATATGCTGTTATTAAAGAAACAGCAAAGAGATTTAAAAACAATACTCAAATAAAAGTAACTGCTAGTAATTTTGATAGAGAACTTTCTGGATTAAAAGACTATGTTAATTTAAATAATGAACATGCTATTTGGGAAAACTCATGGGATGCAGCTGGGAAACCTGTAACATGGGACATGATTCATTACGATGTACAACTCATTGGAGGTATATCAATGCACCAAGGAAAAATTGCGGAAATGCAAACTGGAGAAGGAAAAACACTGGTAGCAACTCTACCGGTATATTTAAACGCATTATCTGGAAAAGGAGTACACCTTGTTACGGTAAACGATTATTTAGCAAAAAGAGATAGTGCATGGATGGCACCAATTTATGAGTTTCACGGACTTAGCGTTGACTGTATTGATTATTACAAACCCAATTCTGAAGAAAGAAAAAAAGCATATAGAGCTGATATTACTTTCGGGACTAATAATGAATTTGGTTTTGATTATTTGAGAGACAATATGGCTAACTCACCTGATGATTTAGTTCAACGTCCACATCATTATGCAATTGTAGATGAGGTTGATTCTGTTTTAGTAGATGACGCAAGAACTCCGCTAATAATTTCTGGAGCAACTCCGAAAGGTGATATTCATGAGTTTAATGAGTTAAAGCCTAAAATAGAAGATATAGTCTCTGTACAAAGGAAATATTTAACCTCTTTACTTTCTGAAGCAAAAAAGATGATTTCTAATGGAGAGGAAGAAGAAGGTTCTTTCAATCTATTGAGAATTTATAGAGGAATTCCTAAGAATAAAGCTCTTATCAAGTTTCTGAGTGAAGGGGGTATAAAGCAATTACTTCAAAAAACAGAAAATTTTTACATGCAAGATAATAATAGAGAGATGCCTAAGGTAGATGAAGAACTCTATTATGTTATAGATGAAAAAAATAATCAAATTGAATTAACGGACAAAGGAATTGATTTCTTGTCCGGTAAGGACAATCCTAATTTCTTTGTAATGCCTGAAATAGGTCTAGAAATATCTAAAATAGAATCTCAAAATTTGGACTCTAAAAAAGAAGCTAGCTTAAAAGAAGTTTTATATCGTGATTTCGGTATTAAGTCTGAAAGAATTCACACTCTTAGTCAGCTTTTAAAAGCATACGCATTATTTGAAAAAGATACCCAATATGTTGTAATGGACAATAAAGTAATGATTGTTGATGAGCAGACAGGTAGAATCATGGATGGAAGAAGGTATAGCGACGGTTTGCATCAAGCTATAGAAGCTAAAGAAAATGTAAAAATTGAAGCTGCTACACAGACATTTGCTACGATTACTCTACAAAATTACTTTAGAATGTATAAAAAACTTTCAGGGATGACTGGTACAGCAGTAACTGAAGCAGGTGAATTATGGGAAATATACAAGTTAGACGTAGTTGAAATACCTACAAATAGACCTATAGTTAGAGATGATAAAGAAGATCTAATTTATAAAACTAAAAGAGAAAAATATAATGCTGTTATAGACGAAGTTACTAAACTATCTAAACAGGGCCGCCCTATATTAATAGGAACAACATCTGTAGAGATTAGTGAAGTGCTAGGTAAAATGTTGGGTATAAGAAAAGTACCTCACAATATACTTAATGCTAAATTACATAAGAAAGAAGCTGATATCGTATCTCAAGCGGGTAATCCAGGTCAAGTTACTATAGCTACTAATATGGCAGGTAGAGGTACCGATATTAAATTATCAGACGAAGTAAAAAATTCTGGTGGTTTAGCTATAATTGGAACAGAACGTCACGATTCCAGAAGAGTAGATAGACAACTTAGAGGTAGAGCAGGAAGACAAGGGGATCCAGGAAGTTCACAATTCTACGTTTCATTAGAAGATAATTTAATGAGGTTATTTGGGAGCGAAAGAATTGCAAAAATGATGGATAGAATGGGGCTCGATGAAGGAGAGGTAATACAGCATTCCATGATAACTAAGTCAATAGAAAGAGCACAGAAAAAAGTTGAAGAAAATAATTTCGGAATAAGAAAAAGACTTTTAGAGTATGATGACGTCATGAGTGCACAAAGAGAAGTCATCTATAAAAGAAGATATAATGCTTTGTTTGGAGATAGATTGAAAGTCGATATAGCGAACATGATTTATGATACTACAGAAATTATAGTTGAAAATAATAAATCAGCGAATGATTTCAAGAATTTTGAATATGAATTAATTAGATATTTTTCATTTACAACTGATATTACAAGTGAAGATTTTTCAACAATGTCTTCTGAACAAATTACAGATAAGATTTATAATGCAGCGTTAAAACATTATTTAAACAAGATCCAAGAAAATGCAGTCTTAGCTTTTCCAGTTATTAAAAATGTTTATGAAACACAAAAGGATAAATTCAAAAGAATAGTAGTTCCTTTTACTGATGGCATAAAAACTTTACAGGTAGTTACAGATTTAGAAAAGGCATATCATTCAAAAGGTGAGCAATTAGTAAATGATTTTGAAAAGAATATCTCTTTAGCAATAATCGATGATTCTTGGAAAACTCATCTAAGAAAAATGGATGAATTAAAACAATCTGTCCAATTAGCTGTTCACGAACAAAAAGATCCACTTTTAATTTATAAATTTGAGTCATTTGAATTATTTAGGGGAATGATAGATCAGGTAAATAAAGAGATTTTATCGTTTTTATTTAAAGGTGAGATCCCTAGAGAGAATACAAATATTATTAGAGAAGCAAAATCATATAAAAAAAGAGATCTAAATACTTCTAAAGAAGAGATTCCTAACATGGATGAGTTGAGCGCTAGAAACAGAGCAGCTGGAAACAATCAATCTAACAACAGAGAAACTGTAGAAACAATCATTAGAGATCAACCAAAGATTGGTAGAAACGATAAGGTTTTTATAAAAAATGTGAAAACTGGAGAAAGTAAAGAACTGAAATACAAACAAGCTGAATCATTAATTCTTAAAGGAGAATGGGTTATTTTTAATAAAAATTAGTTAAATTATTACCAATTTTAAAAAAAACACATTGGAATACATTCCAAACATTAAAAACATATCACACATAGATTTAATAAAAAAAATCTTAAAAGGGGATATCGTTTCACTTAGTCGAGCAATAACACTAGTAGAAAGCAAAAAAAGAAGCGATAGAGAAATAGCCAATAAGGTTTTAAAAGAATGCTTACTTAGAAAAAACTCATCAATAAGAATAGGTATTACTGGCGTTCCAGGTGTAGGCAAAAGCACATTCATAGAGTCATTCGGATCTTATTTATCTAAAACAGGTAAGAAAATAGCTGTACTAGCCGTAGATCCATCAAGTAGCCTCACCAAAGGAAGTATTCTAGGAGACAAGACCAGAATGGAAAATTTAGTAAGAGATAAAAACGTATACATAAGACCAAGCCCAGCTGGAAATCACTTAGGTGGTGTTTCAAACAAAACAAGAGAATCTATAATTTTATGCGAAGCTGCTGGATTTGATATAATTCTAATTGAAACTGTAGGAGTTGGACAAAGTGAAATAAGTGTCTATGAGATGGTTGATTATTTTTTGCTTTTAAAACTATCTGGAGCTGGTGATGAACTTCAAGGAATTAAAAGAGGAATAATTGAAATGGCAGATTCGATAATCATAAATAAATCTGATGGAGATAATATAGAAGCAGCAAATCTAGCTAAATCTGAATTTAAAATGGCTTTAAACCTTTACCCACTCAAAGCTTCAAAATGGAAACCTAAAGTATCGACTTGCAGTTCAATTAATTCAGATGGTATAAAGGAAGTATGGACAGAAATTAGCAATTATTTTAGACTAACTAAAAATAATGGCTATTTTACTAAAAACAGAAATGATCAAAAGAAACATTGGTTAATGCAAACCTTAAATACTCAAATACAAACTGATTTTTTTGACAATAAAAATTTAATAGTTGAGCTTGAAAATCAAATAAAACTATTAGAAAGTAATCAAACAACAGTCTTAGCAGCAGCTGAATTAATAATCAATTCTAGTAAGTAGAATGCGAGAAACCTTAACAATTATTATCCCTCTATATAATGAAGAAGAAAATATTCACAGACTCAATAATGAGTTAAATAAATTTTTAAAGATTTCAATAGTGGATTCTCAAGTCTTATTTATAAATGATGGATCTACAGATAATAGTGAGGTTATTCTTAAGGAAATTTGTAAATCAAAAAAAAAATTTAAACTAATTAGCTTTAAAAAAAATCACGGTCTAAGTACGGCTATTAAAGCTGGTTTTGATTATGCTGAAACTAGCTTAATAGGATATATAGATGCTGACCTACAAACAAATCCAGAGGATTTTAATCTATTACTAAAAAAAATTTATAAGAATGATTTAGTTACTGGATACAGAAAAATAAGAGAAGATTCTATCATTAAAAGTACTTCATCATTTATTGCTAATAAAATAAGAAGATTATTTACAGGAGATAAAATAATAGATACAGGCTGTCCTTTAAAAATAATTAGAACTAGTTTTGCTAAAAAAATACCTATGTTTAAGGGTCTACACAGGTTTTTACCCGCTATGATTTTATTACAAAACGGAAAAATAAGTCAAGTTGCTATTAAACATTACCCTAGAAAAGCTGGTAAAGCTAAATATGGGTTTTTTAACAGGCTAATAGGGCCATTTATTGATTGTTTAGCTTACTTGTGGATAAAGAATAAGTATATAAATTATGAGATTAAAGATAATTAGGCTTAACTAACTTGTAACGCAAAATCTATTAAATAATTTGTATGCAATACTACCAAAAAAGAATCCAAATGTTAATCCAAATAGTATATCTATAGGGAAATGGACACCGAGATATACCCTACTATACGAAAAAACAATTACCCAAAAAATAAGAAAATAATTCAGAGTTTTAAAGCTCTTAAATAGCTTATACAAAAAAACGGAAACAGCCATAGAGTTTGCTGCATGAGCTGAAAAGAATCCAAACTTACCACATCTTACATCGATTGATCTTAGAAGAAAATTAATAGAATCATCACGACAAGGTCTAAGTCTTTGGAAAGAATCTTTAATTAAATTAGTAAATTGATCTGTAAATAATATTAATAATGCTATAGTTAACAAAATAAATAATAATTCTTTGGTTGTAAATTTCTTATATATGAAGTAGATAATTATTAAAAAAAAAGGTAAAAAAGTTAGCTTATCAGTAATTGCTAGCCATAAAAAATCCCAATTATTAGAACCAAGATTATTTAAATAAATTAATAAATCTCTGTCAAAATTTAAAAACTGTTCTAACATAATTATTTATATCTACTAACTTCTCTGTCGTAAAAATCAGATGCCTCATCAATAAGTTCTTTTGTTTGTGCTAAAAGTTCTTCCTCATCTAATTCACTAAAATTCTCAAACCACTTAATAGAATCATTTTCAAGATTCAGTATAAATCTAGGGTAATCAGTGTGTATAATAAAAATTGAGTCAGGAAAATCAGTATTATCTCCAAGAATAAACTTAGGTAAATCCATATGTTAATTATTTAAAATTAATTTTTTAGTTAAAATATCAAACCTAATATACAATAAAACAGCTGCGGTTGTTAAACCTGTTAATAGTCCAATCCAAATCCCTTCGCTACCAAGTACATCTTCAGAACCTAAGAAATAACTAACAGGGAAACCTATTAACCAATAGGAAACAAAAGTTATTAAAGTAGGTATCTTTACATCTTGCATCCCCCTTAGTGCAGCAAGTATAATAACTTGAATAGTGTCAGATATCTGATAAATAGCAGCTATAATAAGTAATTTAGAAGTTATACTTATAACCTGTAAGTTATCTTCATAATTTAAAGGATTATTTAAATCTATATAGATGTATGGTAGTAAATCATTTAAAAATATAAAACAGAGAGCGAAAAATAAAGCCAGCAGTAATCCTAATAAAAGAATAGAAAAAGAAATTCTTCTTAAATCAACATAATTCCTCAACCCTCTTTGGTTACCTACTCTTACCATTGCTGAAACTCCAAGACCACTGGCAATCATAAAAGTCATCGAGGATAAATTTAAAGCTATTTGATTAGCAGATTGTGAATTTTCCCCAAGTAAACCACTTAACCAAATTGCAGTAGTGAAGAAAACAACCTCAAATACCATTTGCATAGAACTTGGAATACCAATACTTAAAATCTTTTTAAACATGAGTTTATCAAATTTTATAGACCAAAGATTAATTAATCTATTTTTTATTCTATTATTATATTTGATAATTAGTATTAAGAATATCAGCATTACTGTTCTAGATATTAGAGTACCAATTGCTGCACCGATAATACCCATTTGAGGAAATCCAAATTTTCCAAAAATTAGTATATAGTTAATTATCACATTAATAACATTTGCAATAATTGCAGCATACATAGGGTAAATTGTAAGAGATAACCCATCAAAAAATTGCTTGAAAGCTTGAAATATAAGAAGTGGAATTAAAGATATGACAACTAGTTCTAAATAAGGTAGTGCTAGTACTACGACTTCTTTAGGCTGATTCATTAATAGCATTATATCTTTAAAAAGAAAAATTGATAAAAATAAGACTAAACTAAGCGCTGTGCATAAAACTATTCCATGAATAAAAGTCGATTGTAATTTTTCTTGATTACCCTCTGAGTCCGCCTCGGCAACTAAAGGGGTAATTGCTGAAGAAAAGCCTATTCCAATAGCCATACCAATAAAAATAAAACTATTACCTAAAGAAACTGCAGCAAGATTAGTAGGGTCTAATTTACCAACCATAATATTATCTACAAGACTAACTAGAGTATGGCCTAGCATTCCCAACATAACTGGCAATGATAACTTTAAATTATAACTAAATTCTTTGGTATAATTTTTAAACACTTATCTCTTTTTTGAACTTTTATAAAACTCCATTTCGTAATCAAAACTTAATTTACCTGAGGAAATTTTGAGTAATTTTTTTTTAAGTAATTGCTTTTTAAAACTAGATAATTTATCAGTAAATAAGATTCCTTCAACATGATCATATTCATGCTGAATTACTCTGGCCAATAAACCGTCAAATGATTGTACATGTTTGATGAAATTTTCATCAAAATATTGAATTTTAATTTCAGGCTGTCTTAAAACACTTTCTCTTATGTTTGGTATACTTAAACAACCTTCATCAAAACTCCAATCATCGCCTGATTCTTCAATTATTTCTGGATTTATAAATATTTTTTTGAAAGATTTCAGTTGATTTCTTTCATTATCACTTAAACTGTCATCATCTGAAAATGGAGTGGTATCTACTATAAAAAGTCTAATAGATTGACCTATTTGAGGTGCGGCTATACCAACTCCACTTGCGTTATACATTGTTTCAAACATACTGTCAATAAGTTCCTTTAATTTAGGATAATCTTTAGAGATAACTTCAGCTTTTCTTTTTAAGACAGGGTGTCCGTAAGCTATAATAGGTAACAACATAAAATTATTAATTTTTTTTGCAAAAATACAATACTTATTTATACAATGATTAAGTAATTAAAAAATTTTGCCATGTAAATAATCTTGAAGAATTATCGTAGCACTAACCATATCTATAGTCTCTTTATTTCTTCTTTTCTTTTTTTTTAAGCCCCCATCAATCATAGCTTGAAAAGCTAATTTTGAGGTAAACCTTTCATCAAACCTATCAATCTTTATTAAAGGAAAAGTAGTATTAATAATTTTAATATACTTTAATATCAAAGGCTCAATTGAGGATTCTTCATTATTCATATTTTTTGGTAAACCGACAACAATAAGATTAACTTCTTCTTCTTTAAAATAATCTTTTAAAAAATGAATTAAATTTTCAGTTTTAACAGTTTTAAGACCAGAAGCAATTATCTGACTTTCATCAGTTACTGCAATCCCACATCTTTTGGAACCAAAATCAATAGATAATATTCTTGGCATAGTGTTTACAAAGATAGTATAACTCGAAAAAATAAGTATTTTTTATTCATACTTTATTAAATGATTATATAATAGAATTATATTTGCTTATATAACTAGAAGAATGGATTTAAAACAAAAAATAGAATCAGCGTGGGATGATAGAAGCTTATTAAATGATTTAAACATCGTTAAAGCTGTTAATGATACAATTGAACTACTTGACTCCGGAGAGTTAAGGGTAGCTCATTGTGAGGGCTCCAAATGGGTAGTCAATGAATGGATTAAGAAAGCTGTTTTATTATATTTCCCTATTAACAAGATGACAACTCTACATGCTGGTCCAATGGAGTTCCATGACAAAATTCCATTAAAACGAGATTATGCTAAAAAAGGCATAAGAGTTGTCCCTAGTGCTATATCTAGATACGGATCATTTATTTCAAGTGGTTGTATACTTATGCCTAGCTATGTAAATATAGGCGCTTACATTGGTAAGGGAACAATGGTTGACACATGGGCAACAGTCGGTAGTTGTGCACAAATAGGAGAGAATGTACATATATCTGGTGGAGTAGGAATTGGAGGAGTTTTAGAGCCTTTACAGGCAACTCCAGTGATTATAGAAGATAATGTATTTTTAGGATCAAGAAGTATCATTGTAGAGGGTGTAATTATAAGAAAAGAAGCTGTTTTGGGCGCTAATGTTGTTTTAACTGCATCTACAAAAATTATAGATGTAACAAATAATATTCCTGTTGAAATTAAAGGAGAAATACCGGAAAGATCAGTTGTTATTCCTGGATCATTTCCAAAAAAATTTAATGCTGGAACCTATAATGTTCCTTGTGCTCTAATTATAGGTAAAAGAAAAGAAAGTACAGATAAAAAAACATCCTTAAACCAAGTTTTAAGAGAACACAATTTAGCTGTTTAACTATTAAGTATTATGAAAATAATTTTAATTGATGCTTGGAATACTCTTATTAAAAACAAAAAATTAGATATTGATTTATATAACTTATTAGAGAAATTTGAAAATCGTAAGATTATTTTAACCAACGCTAATGACAACGAACTAATTAATTATGGCATAGTAGAAATGCCATATGATGTGTTTAGTCTTTCACACAATCCAAATAAGGACGACTCTTTGTATTTTAAACTACTTATTGAAAAACACAATCTAAGTAATACTAATTTGATATATATTGAACACAATTATGAAGCAGTCCAATCTGCAATGTCCATTGGAATAAATACACATCATTATAATCCAAAGGATTCTAATGATAAGGTTTATCAATTTTTATTAAAAAATATATAATTGGCATATAAAATTACATTATCAAATAAGAACAAAGAAATAGCTGAGTCTCTGCTTTTTGATGTAGCTAAGTCTTTAGATATTTTATCCGTTAAGTATTGGCTTGAGGGTGGAACTTTATTAGGCATTAAAAGAGAATCCAGACTATTACCTTGGGACAACGATCTAGACTTATCAATAAACAGCTCAGAAGTATCTAAAATTGATGATTTAATAATGAATTTAAAATCAAAAAACTTACGTGTTAGAGTTAGAAAATTCGATAATACAACTGAGTTTTTTAACAAAGGAGATATTAGAATAATAAAAATCAGAAATAAAAGGTTTTTTAACTTATTAAAAGGATCAGTTTGTCTAGAGATATTTGTTAAATACCCTAAAAAAGAAAACACCTATTGGATGATTGGTAACACAATTAAAAATGTTCCTTCAAAATATTATGCCAAGCTACAATCAATAAAATTTAAAGACTATTTATTTTCTATTCCGATGCTAACAGAGGAATATTTAACCTACAGATATGGGGATTGGAAAAAAGTTGTAAAAGAATGGAACACTTTTACTGATGATAAAGCATTGAATTAAACTTTATTTATTGATAATAAATCTTTAAGAATAGTACTACTAACGCTGGGAGTATAGCTAAAGTATTCAACCGGACAAGAAGTTTCTGGGTATCTACCTTTCCAATCGTCACCTACAGAAATTGCATCAATAGCATATTTATCAATAGCCTCTTGCTTGTTTTTGTTAATTTGAGGAACTACTAAATCAACATGTTTAATAGATTCAACAATTTTAACTCTCTCTTTAAATGGAATAACAGGAAGTTTACCTTTTTCTTGTAGTATTAATTCGTCTGTTGATACTCCAACTATTAATTGGTGGCACAATTCTTTTGATTTAGTTAGTATGTTCAAATGGCCATAATGAAAAATATCAAAGCAGCCGGTAGTATACATTGTATTGTACTTTTTCTTTACTGAGTTAGAGTTTACAGAGATAGTTGTTTTATTCTTAAAAACAATCGATATATTATTTCCGTATTTATCAAAAAGTTCGTTTAAAAGTTCAACTATATCAGATGAAAAAACCTTGGAACAATGAATTGAAAAGCTAGTGGAGTCAACAAAATTTAGCTGAATATCCGAATATCTTGTAACTAATGAGAGTAAATATTTCTTTTCCATAATTTAATTGTTAATCAAAATTACAAAAAACATATCTTAAGATAACATTCAAATTAATTATTATAACTTTGAAGAATAACAAATATTAATATGAAAATTATAATTTTAGCTGCTGGAATTGGATCAAGATTAGGTAATCCTTTCCCAAAACCTTTAACAAAATTAAAAAACAATAAAAGTATAATGCAGATGATGACTGAAAATATCTCGTCGTTATACAGTTTAGATTTAGTAAATCTTGTAGTTGGCTTTAAAAAGAATTTGATAATGGAAAGTTTTCCAAACTTAACCTACATCTATAATCAGTATTTTGATCAAACTAATACGGCCAAAAGTTTATTAAAAGCAATTAAAAAAAATAAAGATCAATCTATACTTTGGATGAACGGAGATATTGTTTTTGATAAAAACATATTATTAAAACTAAAAGAATATATTGATAAGGATATTTCATTTGTTGCGGTGAATACAAGTAAAGTTGCTGAAGAAGAAGTCAAATACACTTTAAAGAATAATTATATCAATGAATTATCAAAGACAGTAGAAAATGGATTAGGAGAAGCAGTTGGGATAAATTTCATCTCTTCAAAATATATAGATTCATTTATTAAAAGACTTGAAGAGTGTGATGACAATGACTACTTTGAAAGAGCATTGGAAGTAGCTATTGAAAAAGATGACTTTAAAATAAAACCAGTGGATATTTCTGAGTTTAATTGTATCGAGATAGATTTTGAAGAAGATCTTAAAAATGCAAATAATTTAATCTAATGAATTCAATTCTATTTTGTAAAAATAAATATGCATTTGGAATTTTAGAGCCGATTAGAAAAGAGCTAAAAAATCTAAATCATGATTACATTTGGTATATAGATAAAAAAATATTGCAGGATTTCCCTTATAAAACTGAACCACACTGTAGTAGCATAAAAGAGCTAAAGAATTATAATAGTGAAGCTATTTTCGTTTGTGGAAATGCTGTGCCTCACTACTTAAAAGGGGTTAAAACTCAGGTTTTTCATGGTTTTGCAGGAGAAAAAAAAGGTCATTTCAGAATAAGAAATTACTTTGACTTATATCTAACTCAAGGTCCATATTTCACTAAAACTTTTATTGAAAAAAGAAAAAAACACCAAAATTTTGAAGTTACTGAAACAGGGTGGTCTAGAATAGATAATCTATTTATAGAAAATTCTGATTTAAATAATAAAAAAGTAGAGCTGTTGGAAACTTACAGTAAAGAAAAAATACTTCTGTATGCTCCTACTTTTTCTCCTAAATTAACTTCAGCCCCATATTTACAAAAAGAATTAATATCTATATCTAAGGAGTCTAATTACCTATTAATAATAAAGTTTCACCCACTAATGAACGAAGCTTTAAAAAATGAGTATGAAAAATTGGCAAAAGAGAATAAAAATATTTTAATTTTTAATGATAATGATATAACGGATTTATTAAAAATAGCTGATTTATTAATCAGCGACACATCCTCTGTTATTTATGAATTTAGCCTTTTAAATAAGCCTGTTATTACATTTAATAATATAGCCAAAATTAAGTATTGGGAAGACTCTAAAAAATATAAATTGCTAAAATCTCTAGTAGAGAATAATTTAAAAAAAGGAACATTTTTGAAAGAAAGAGATGAATTAATAAAAAACTACCATCCCTACACAGACGGTAAGTCATCCTCTAGAATGATAGAAGCAGTACAAAGTTATATTGCAAAATACGGAGTTCCTAAAAAAAGGGAATTGTCTTTTTTTAGAAGATTAAAAATCTATAAGATATTTGGGAATTAGAAATAACGCTTCTTTAATTTTTTTATTCTTTCTCTGTTAAAAAAAAACTGCTCTGAATAACTCAGCATTTTATGATAAACAAAATCAAAATTTTGATCAAATAAAGTAGCATATTCTCTACTAAAAATTTCAATTACATTAGGATCTTTGGAGAGTCTATTAAAGTTTTGCATTCTATCGTCAAAACTCATTTTTTTAAATTGCATCCTGTTTAAATCTATTAAATAAAATTCGTAATCGTTATTATTAAATTTAATTAAGGTGTTTCCTGGAGAATGATCCAAGTAATTAATATTATTTTCATGTAATTTATAAGTAAATCTTGAAAACATCTTTAAAATTTGTATTCTATCTTTGAAATTATCATTTTTGATTACTTCTCTGATTGTAAAGTCGTAATCCAGTTGCTTGGATACATAAAAACTGTTTCTTAAAAAAAATCTAGTTTTAAATTCAAAATATGCGATAGGATCAGGAGTTTTAATACCTAGGTTTAATAATTTTTGAGCAAATTTATAGGATCTCTCTGCTTTACTAGCTCGAAATTTATTGTAGACAAAAGCATTAAATAGATTCGGTATTTTAAATGATTTGATATTAAAAGTAACTGTATCTGACTCGTAGGATTTTATCACATTCCTGGAATCCTTAATTATATCTCCTGATTTAGAGAAATTATTGATAAGATTTTCAATAACATCAGAATAAATAGTATAATCAGTATTTATTAATTTAACTTTTATCAAATGGTTATTTTTATATTTGTTGTAAATATATTTATTAATGAGTGATATTATTATAAAAGAGGTTGAAAAAGCCTGTAAAATTTTAAAAAGCGGAGGAGTTATAGTCTACCCTACTGATACAGTATGGGGAATAGGCTGTGATGCTACTAATGAAGAAGCAATAAAGAAAGTTTATAAAATAAAGCAAAAAAATTCTTCAAACCCTATGCTTTGCTTAGTTAACGATCACTTGATGTTAAAAAACTATCTTAAATCAGTACCAAAAGAATCTACTAAAATATTACAAGAGGCCGTATTGCCTACAACCATAATTTATAATCATTCAATTAATATTTCTAAGCTATTACTTGGAGAAAATGATAGCATAGGTTTTCGAATAGTAGATAATGAATTCTGCAAAAGATTAATTGATAAACTTAAAAAACCTATTGTATCTACTTCCGCGAATCTAAGCGGCTATAAATCTGCATATAATCTAAAAGAAATCAATACCAAGATTTTAAAAGAAGTTGACTATGTCGTAAATTTGCCGAGCACTAAATCTTGTGATTCAGCATCTTCAATTATTAAAATTAATTTAGATGGTACAATTTCAAAAATTAGGTAAGAGATTAAAAAAATGATTTACAAAGAAGCTTTAGAAAACAATATATTCAATCACATCTGTAGTAGCGCGGATGAATTAGGTTTGGAATGTTATGTAATTGGAGGATTTGTAAGGGATTACATAATTAAAAAATCAACTCCAAAAGATATCGATATTGTTGTTGTTGGAGATGGTGTGAATTTCGCGAATCATGTTTCTAGTAAGTTAAAAAACACTCCTCACGTTACTGTTTTTAAAACCTATGGTACCGCTATGTTTAAATACAACGACATGGAAATTGAGTTTGTTGGAGCTAGAAAAGAATCCTATAGTCTAGAAAGCAGAAACCCTAAAGTAAGTACTGGATCCTTAGAAGACGATCAAAACAGAAGAGATTTCACTATTAATTCCATGGCATTTAGTCTAAACAAGGCTAATTACGGCGCTTTAGTGGATCCTTTTAACGGATTAGAAGATATTCAAAACAAAATTATAAGAACTCCTCTAGATCCTGAAATCACATACAATGATGATCCTCTGAGAATGCTTAGAGCTATTCGTTTTGCTACTAAACTTGGTTTTAAAATCAATGATGAGTCTCTAAGTTCTATCCTAAGTTTATCCTCTAGAATAGAAATAATTACAAAAGAAAGAATTATTGTTGAGTTAAATAAAATATTACTTACCGATAAGCCGTCTAAAGGGTTTATTTTATTAGATAAATGTGGACTATTAAAATACATACTACCTGAGATAACTTCTTTAAAAGGGATTGATGAAATTGAAGGTCAAACACACAAAGATAACTTCTATCATACTCTAGAAGTTTTGGATAATATCTGTAAACACACTGATGATTTATGGTTAAGATGGGCTGCTCTTCTTCATGACATTGGAAAAGCACCAACCAAGAGATTCAGCAAAAAAATTGGCTGGACATTTCATGGACATGAGTTTGAAGGATCTAAAATGGTATATCATTTATTTAAAAGAATAAAACTACCATTAAATGATAAAATGAAATATGTTCAAAAGCTCGTATTTATGAGTTCTAGGCCAATTGTTTTAGCACAAGATATTGTTACAGACTCAGCAGTTAGAAGATTAGTATTTGATGCTGGAGAATATGTAGATGACCTTATGACACTCTGTGAAGCGGATATCACAACTAAAAATGAAAAAAAATTTGATAAATACCACAACAACTTTAAACTAGTACGAAATAAAATTATTGAAGTTGAAGAAAGAGATAGCATTAGAAATTTTCAGCCACCGATTTCAGGAGAAGAAATAATGACTAAATTTAGTCTAAAACCGTCTAAGGTTATTGGAACATTAAAGGAAATCATAAAAGAAGCAATACTAGAGGGTGATATTCCAAATGAATATAATGCTGCTTATGATTTAATGATTAGAGAAGCAAAAAAATTAGGGTTAAAAGAATGAATAAACTGTTCAACCGACTTACTAAAACCTCATTAGTTTTAATATATCTAGTAATCATTGCTGGCGCAATAGTTAGAATGACTGGCTCTGGGATGGGGTGTCCAGACTGGCCAAAATGTTTTGGCTACTTGATCCCTCCTACACAAGAAAGTGAACTACTATTTACACCCTTTCATGATTACAGTAAGGATGAAATGATAATTTTAAATTCTGAAAACCTTTATACAGCAACAAAAGATTTTAAATCCAATGAATTAATTAATTTAAGTAATTGGAGTTTGTATGAAAAACATGATTATGTGGTATACGACCCAGTGCACACATGGATAGAATATATAAATAGACTAATTGGCGCTTTAGCTGGAATACCTATATTGATTTTTACTCTAATTAGCATTTACTATTGGAAAGATTACAAATACCTTACAATAATATCCATATTAACAGTGTTAGGAATGGCTTTTCAGGCATGGCTTGGAAAAACAGTAGTAGATTCAAATTTAGCCCCATATAAAATAACTATACACATGTTAATGGCTTTGGTCATTGTAGGCTTAATTTTAATTTTAATAGTACAAACTAAAAAAGGTGATTTTGTAAATAACAAACTTTTTAAAAACCTTATTATTTTTTCTATTTTACTTACATTAATTCAGGTAGTTTTAGGAACACAGGTGAGAGAATTTGTAGATGAAAAGATTAAATCAATAGGCTATGACAAAGCGAATTGGCTAACGGATGTTCCAATAAAATTTTATATACACAGAACCTTCTCAATTATAGTATTACTGGTAAACTTTTATTTGTTTTATCTTAATAAAAAATTAAGGTTAGGCTTTAATAAGCTTAGCTATGTAATTATTTTAATTGGAATAGAAATTTTAACAGGGATTTTAATGTACTATTTTGACTTCCCTGTACTAAGTCAACCTACTCACTTGGTAATAGCAACAATAATATTTGGATTACAATTTTATATTTTACTAGAGTACTTACTTAGAAATAAGTCAATTAAACAAATAGAACTATAATGATTTACAGATTAAGAGTAATATTAGATAACGATACTGAAGATGATATCTTTAGAGATATTGAATTAGATAAAACTAGTAATTTAGAAGACTTTCATAATACGGTTACACAATCTTTTGGTTTTGAAGGCAACGAAATGGCTTCTTTTTATTTAACAGATAAGGAGTGGAATCAAGGAGAGGAAATTTCATTATTTGACCTTGGAGAATTAGATCAAACCAATAGACTAATGAGTGATGTATTAGTAGAAAGTGTAATCGATAAAACT
>JAPKAF010000061.1 GCA_028825365.1 Flavobacteriaceae bacterium
CTCTATTTATTTAGAGCGCCTTTTTTTTTGTTTAAATAATTAACTTCAGAAATTATCTTTTACTAATCCTGTTTCCACTTATAGCTTTTTGTCTACTACATTTAAATCTATTTATTTCAGGGTTTCTCTTTTTTAAGTGTTTTTGACTTACCCCACTATTTACTCTTTTTCTCCATCTTTTAAAGCTAGATTCTTTTAAGGTACTTCTCATTAGCTTTATTACATCTTTTTCAGCCAGTTTAAACTGAAATAATATAGCCTCGAAAGGAGTACGATCCTCCCAAGCCATTTCAATTATTCTATCTAAGTCTACTTCAGAAAAATCAAATTTCATTTGTTTAATTTTTTTTCAAATTTAGTAAATAAATTATATACATTTAATTAAGTTATTAATAATAGTGGTTTATTTGCATTATGAAAAAAGATGTGATTGTTATTGGAGGTGGTGCAGCAGGCTTTTTCTCAGCTATAAATATTGCTATACTTAATCCAGAATTAAGTGTCTTGATCCTAGAACGAGGTAGTGAAGGCTTACAAAAAGTAAAAATTTCAGGTGGAGGACGTTGTAATGTAACTCATGCTCAATTTATTCCGTCTGAATTAACAACTAATTATCCACGTGGAGAAAAGGAACTCTTAGGTCCTTTCCACGAGTATATGACTGGAGATACCATGGAATGGTTTGAAGAAAGGGGTATAGAATTAAAAATTGAAGAAGATGGTAGAGTCTTTCCTGTTTCAAATACTTCACAAACAATTATTGATTGTTTTATAAATGAGGCGAATCGATTAAATATTCAAATCTTATATAATCATTCTGTTAAATCTATTTCTAAAAAGGAAGATCAGTGGTTAGTAAATACAGACAATAGTGACTTTTGTTGCAATAAAATTTTAGTAACAACAGGAAGTAACCCAAAGATCTGGAATCTAATGGATCAATTAAATCATACAATAATTAAGCCTGTACCCTCACTTTTTAGTTTTGATATTAAGGATGATAGAATTAATTCTATTCCAGGAGTTGTGGTGGAAGATGTTGAAGTTTCTGTAGTTAACTCTAAATTAAGTACCGATGGTCCACTTTTAATTACTCATAAAGGCCTCAGTGCTCCATCGATTTTAAAACTTTCAGCTTTTGGAGCTTTAGAACTCGCATCGATGGATTACCAATTTAATATTTCTATTAATTTTATTAAAACTTCCTATAATGAATGTTTGTCACAACTTAAACTCATCAAAAGTGACATGTCCAAAAAAATGGTAGTTAATCATTCTTTATTTGATATACCGAAACGACTGTGGAAAGAATTGGTCCTTTACTCTGGTATCGAAACAAATACTACTTGGGCAGATATAAATAAAAGTCAACTCAATGAATTATCCATCCAATTAACTTCTTCAATTTTTAAAGTTAAAGGGAAGAGTACTTTTAAAGAAGAATTTGTTACTGCAGGAGGTGTTGATTTGAAAGAAATTAATTTTAAAACCTTTGAAAGTAAAATTAATCCTAATTTATTTTTTGCTGGTGAAATTCTTAATATTGATGCAGTTACTGGTGGTTTTAATTTTCAGAATGCTTGGACGGGTGCATATATAGCATCTAAATCTATTTCAGATTTTTCTTAGTATTTTTACCGTAATTTAATCACTTAATTATACGTTTATGAAATCTATACTTTTATCTTTGGCATCTCTTTTAATATTTTCTTGTAATAATAAATCTAGCAACAAACTTATGTCAGATCCCAACCAACCACCAATAGCAAATAAAATTCCAAAAGAATTAAAAATTCATGGTGATGTAAGAGTAGATGAATTTTATTGGTTAAATGATCGTGAGAACCCAGAGGTTATTGATTATCTCAACAAAGAGAATGATTATTATAAACAAGAAACTAAGCATACAGAAAATTTCCAAAAAGATTTATTTGAGGAAATGAAATCAAGAATTAAAGAAGATGATAGCTCAGTTCCTTATAAATACAATGGATATTGGTATATAACTAAATATGAAAAAGGAAAAGACTATCCTATTTATACAAGAAAAAAAGAAAGTTTAGATTCTAAAGAAGAACTTCTATTTGATTGTAATATAATGGCAAAAGATCATTCATACTTTAGATTAGTAGGACTTAATATTAGTCCAAATAATCAATTTATTTCCTATGGACTAGATACAACTGGCAGAAGACAATATAACCTTCGAATAAAAGACCTTAAATCCAATAAAGTTTTTAAAGAAGAAATATGGAATACAACAGGTGGTAGTACTTGGGCTAATGATAATAAGACTTTATTTTATTCCCTTAAAGATGAAACGACCTTAAGGTCTGAGGCTATTTATAAGCACCGTTTAAATACTAGCCCAGAGAATGATGAATTAGTTTTTGAAGAAAAGGATGATACATTTGGAGTAGGAGTTTATAAAACAAAATCTCAAAAGTATTTAGTAATATCTAGTTATAGTACATTAACCACTGAATATCAGATATTAAATGCTGATAACCCAGATGGAACCTTTAAAGTATTTCAGGCTAGAACTAGAGGCTTAGAATATAGTATATCACATTTTGAGAACTCTTTTTATATAGTTTCAAATATTGATAATGCACAAAACTTTAAACTCTCTAAAACTTCAGAAAGCAATACTGAAAAAGCAAATTGGGTTGATGTTATTCCTCACCGAGAAGATGTCTTATTAGAAGGCGTTGATATATTCAAAGATTTTCTGGTTGTTTCTGAGCGTGAAAATGGTTTAAATAAAATAAAAATATCTACTTGGGATAATTTAACTAGTTACTATCTTCCATTTGATAGTGAAACATATACTGCCTATACAACCTCAAATATTGACTTTGAAACTACTAAATTACGTTACGGTTATCAATCGCTTGTAACTCCTTCCTCTGTAATCGAGTTTGATATGATTACAAAAGAAAAAAGTATTTTAAAAGAACAAGAAGTTTTAGATGTTGATTTTAGTAAAGAAAAGTATACTTCAAAACGTTTGTGGGCTAATGCTTCAGATGGATCCAAAATACCTATTTCTTTAGTGCATCACGTAGATACAGAAATAAATTCAAATACACCATTATTATTATATGCTTATGGTTCTTATGGATCTACAATAGATCCTTATTTTTCATCAGTCCGTCTAAGTTTATTAAATAGAGGTTTTGTTTATGCAATTGCACATATTAGAGGTGGAGAGTATATGGGGCGTCAATGGTACGAGGATGGTAAGCTATTTAAAAAGGTAAATACTTTTACTGATTTTATAGATAGTTCTAAGTTTTTAATCAATAATAATTATACTAGCCCTGAGCATCTTTATGCTATGGGTGGGAGTGCAGGTGGCTTACTAATGGGTGCCGTAATTAATATGGCTCCAGAGCTTTATAATGGAGTAGTAGCTCAGGTTCCTTTTGTGGATGTTATAACCACAATGTTAGATGACACTATTCCTTTAACTACTGGTGAGTATGATGAGTGGGGGAACCCTAACGATAAAGAGTATTATGATTATATTAAAACGTATTCTCCTTATGACAACATAACTAATAAAATGTATCCTAACTTACTTGTTACTACAGGACTTTACGATTCACAAGTTCAATATTGGGAACCTGCAAAATGGGTAGCCCGTTTAAGAGATTTAGATAAAAATACTTCTAAGCTATATTTAGACACAAATATGGACGCTGGCCATGGTGGTTCTTCAGGTCGTTTTGAGTCACTGAAAGAGATAGCTTCTGTTTATGCATTTTTATTTGATTTAGAATCAATCAATAAATAACTATTTTTTGTTTCTCTTATTATAATTTTTGTCACCGCGAGTTTTAGGTTTTTTATACTTTGCAGCCATTTTAAACTTGTATGACCCACCTTTATTTTCCTTGCTATTTTTTTTAGACTTTTCGTGTGTATTCCCTGATTTTGATTTCATGATATATAAAAATAGTTATTATAATAGATAGTAATTTATTACATTTGTCATTCGGATTGCCAAACCCGAATAATCGGTTGTTAGTTTTTCTTTTAAGAAATCTATCAACCTTTTATTATTTAAATAATGATATTATTTATACAATTTAATTGCTGCTTCTGCACAACGTTCTCCATCCATAGCTGCTGAAACAATCCCACCTGCATAACCACC
>JAPKAF010000030.1 GCA_028825365.1 Flavobacteriaceae bacterium
AAAAAAAGGCAATCAATTATTGATTGCCTTTTTTTTATAATATTAAGTAATATAATTACATCATTCCTGGCATACCACCACCCATTGGAGGCATTGCGGCAGCAGGTGACTCTTCTTTAATATCAACTAGTGCACATTCTGTAGTAAGAATCATACCAGCAACTGACGCTGCATTTTCTAAGGCAATTCTAGTGACTTTCTTAGGATCAATTATACCTGCCTTTAACATATCTACATATTCTTCTTTTTTAGCATCATAACCAAAGTCTTTTTTACCTTCAGAAACTTTTGCTACTACTACACTTCCTTCTCCACCCGCATTAGCAACTATTGTTCTAATTGGAGCTTCAATCGCTCTAGACACAATTTGAATCCCAGTTAGTTCGTCATTGTTTTCTCCACTAAGATTTGCTAATACTGATTTTGCTCTAATTAAAGCAACTCCTCCACCGGCAACAATACCTTCTTCTACAGCAGCTCTAGTAGCGGCAAGAGCATCATCTACTCTATCTTTTTTCTCTTTCATTTCAATTTCACTTGCTGCACCAACATACAATACAGCAACACCACCAGCTAATTTAGCTAAGCGTTCTTGTAATTTTTCTTTATCATAATCACTAGTTGTAGTTTCAATTTGAGCTTTAATTTGATTAACTCTAGCTTTGATATCATCTTCTTTACCAGCTCCGTTTACAATAATAGTATTGTCTTTGTCTACCGTAACTGTTTCTGCTGTACCAAGCATAGTTAAATCAGCACTTTCAAGAGAAAATCCTCTTTCTTCTGAAATAACAGTACCACCTGTTAAAACAGCTATATCTTCTAGCATAGCTTTTCTTCTGTCTCCAAACCCTGGAGCTTTCACAGCAGCAATTTTTAATCCTCCTCTTAATTTATTTACTACAAGAGTTGCTAGTGCTTGACCATCAACATCTTCAGCTATAATTAAGAGTGGTCTACCAGATTGAGAAACAGGCTCTAATATTGGAAGAATTTCTTGAAGGTTAGATATTTTTTTATCAAATAATAATATATATGGATTTTCTAAATCCGCAATCATTTTATCAGCATTAGTAACAAAATAAGGAGATAAAAATCCTCTATCAAATTGCATTCCTTCAACTACATCTACGTAAGTGTCAGTACCTTTAGCTTCTTCTACAGTGATAACTCCTTCTTTACCTACTTTGTCAAAAGCAGTAGCAATTAAATCTCCAATAGTACTATCATTATTTGCAGATATTGATGCTACTTGAGTGATTTTATCTAATGAATTACCCACTTGAGTGGACTGTTTATTTAAATCCTTAACAATAGCGCTAACGGCACTATCAATACCTCTTTTTAAATCCATAGGATTAGCTCCAGCAGCAACATTTTTCAAGCCTTCTTTTACAATTGCTTGAGCTAAAACGGTAGCTGTAGTAGTTCCGTCACCTGCTAAATCATTTGTTTTTGAAGCAACTTCTTTAACCATCTGAGCTCCCATATTTTCAAGCTCATCTTTCAATTCAACTTCTTTAGCTACAGTAACTCCATCCTTGGTTACCTGAGGTGGGCCAAATGATTTACTAATAATAACGTTTCTTCCTTTAGGTCCTAACGTAACTTTAACTGCATTTGCTAATGCATCAACTCCTCTTTTTAAGCCATCTCTAGCTCCTACATCAAATTTTATATCTTTTGCCATTTTAATTTTATTTTTCTAGGTTAAACAATTGCCAAAATATCTGTCTCTGACATTATTAAATAATCTTTGCCATCTAACTTTAGTTCAGTACCAGCATACTTTCCGTATAAGACAGTATCACCCACTTTAACGGTCATCTTATTATCTTTTGTTCCATTTCCAACTGCCTGAATTACACCTTTTTGTGGCTTTTCCTTAGCTGTATCAGGAATAATTAATCCTGAGGCTGTTTTTGTTTCTGCTTCTAAAGGTTCAATTAGAACTCTATCTGCTAGAGGTTTGATATTTAATCCCATAGTTATATATATTTATAATTTAGTTATTTAAAAACATAAATTGTGCCAATAGTTAATTACTGACAAACTTGCATGTGAAAGATGTACTATAAAAAGTTAATTTTCTTCTACAGGAAGGGTAGTTTGTTGTGAATTATCAAAAGGTAATGCTTGAGTTTCTATCTCATCTGTATTTAATGCTTTTGATTCTAGATTTTCATTAGAATTGTCGATTGCAAAGTTTGAAGCTAGAATTAATAACACTAACATAACCGCTAATGCCCAAGTACTTTTATCAAGAAAATCTGTAGTTTTTTTAACTCCACCTAGTTGTTGAGTACCACCTCCTCCAAAAGAAGAAGAAAGACCTCCACCCTTAGGGTTTTGAACCATAATTACAACTACAAGTAAAAAAGCCACTAATACTATAAGAACTAAGAATATTGAGAAAGAACCCATGTTAAATTATTTTTTGTTTTTAATCTTTTTTATTTGGTCAGCAAAGAAACTACTTTTTTCTGGATATTTCAAACTTAAGATCTTATAAGATTCTATAGCTTTATCAAAATTTTGTTGACTCATATATATTTTAGCTAAAGTCTCAGTCATTAAAGCATCCTCTTTAAATATACTTGAAGATTCATAATCAGTTTCAGTATTTTCTTCTTTGTTAGTGAAATTTATCTTTGGATTAGTTTCGATAAATTTATCAATTATCGTTGTGCTACTATTTTCTTCTGCTGACAATGACCTGTTTATTGGTTTAAAGTTGGAAACATTTAGCCATTCTACAAAAGATTTCTTTTCATCAATTACTGTTTCAGTACTTATTATAGATTCCTCAGTAATTATATCTTTTTTATCTGCAATAGTTTCTTCACTGGTTATAAAATCAAACAAAACATTTCGCTCTGATGTATAAGCAGCAGTAATTTTTAATTCACTATGAAACTTAAAACTGTTGTTTTGCTTTAATGCCTTGAGGTAAACTGCTCTTGAAGATTGCAAATAAGGGAATTCATCAATAATTGATTTTAAGTAGCTTATTTGTTTTTTGCTTATTTTATTTGGATTCTTGAGTATTTTAGTAAATTCCATAGTTATATAATATTTACCATTTAGCTAGTGATGCATTAAAAACATCTTGTGTGATTCTCTCAAATATTTCTTCAACAGCAGAATCTTTTTGGGATCCAATAAGTTGAGAGCTTCCAGCATAGTCGAAATAGAATGAAAATCTTTTTTCGAAATCTGCTTCTTCATCATTTTTATCATAAAACCTGACATTAACAGATATTGTTAGTCTATTTTGAGCAGCTGTATTATTAGCAGTTGCAGTAGTTGGAGATATTCTGTATTCAGTTATTTCACCTTCGTAAATCAAATCGGCATTAGATTTAACTAAATCAAGACTGGTTTGGTTAATTAACAAATCTATTAAACTATTAGTGAAATCTCTTTCAATTCCTGGCTCTATTAGAGCAGCAGTATTTTGAAAGTAATTGACTTGGAAAGACTTTGTTTCAGCAGATATAGAAGCTCCAGTTAATGAATACTTAATACTGCAGCCTAAGAACAGACAGCAACAAAAAAATAAACTTATTAATTTTATTGGCTTCATTTAAATCAGTTATAAATCAAATTGTTTAATTTTTCTATATAAAGTTCTTTCACTAATCCCGAGCTCTTCTGCAGCTAGTTTTCTTTTTCCATCATGTCGTTCAAGTGATTTTTTGATAAGCTCTAGCTCCTTATCATGTAAAGATAATGTTTCTGACGAATTTAATTCTTGCACATATTGATAATTATTGTCCTTAACAACTTCAATCTCTTTTGAGTTATTGTTTTTAACATTAATTGTTTGATGGGTTTCACTTTCTTTGTTTTCCTCGTAAATTTTTTGAATTAGATTTTCATTATTTTTTTGAAACTCCGACATGTTATCATTTTTCATGAGTTCCATAGTTAGTTTTTTCAAATCATTCAAATCGTTTTTCATGTCAAACAATACCTTGTATAGTATTTCTCGTTCATTGCTAAAATCACTTGTACTCTGTTTCTTTTTTATTAGCGCTGGTAAATTTGATTTTTGACTATTTGGTAAATAATTTATCAATGTAATTTTATCAATATTTCTCTCACGCTCTAAAACAGATATTTGTTCAGCTACATTTTTTAGTTGTCTAATATTACCATTCCATGGGTAGTTTATTAAAACTTCTAATGCATCTTCATCAATTCTAATAGATGGCATTTTATATTTTAATGCAAAATCACTTGAAAACTTTCTAAAAAGTAGATGGATATCCTCTTTTCTATCTCTTAGAGCTGGTAGCTTTATCTCTACTGTGCTTAGCCTGTAATATAAATCTTCTCTAAATTTATTTTCTTTAATTGCCTCATACATATCAAGGTTTGTTGCTGCAACAATTCTAATATTGGTCTTTTGAACTTTACTAGAACCTACTTTTATAAACTCTCCATTTTCTAAAACTCTTAACAAACGTACTTGAGTTGTAAGTGGTAGTTCACCAACTTCGTCTAAAAAAATTGTACCTCCATCAGCCACTTCAAAATATCCTTTTCTTTCACTTGTAGCACCTGTAAAAGCACCTTTTTCATGGCCAAACAATTCACTATCGATAGTTCCTTCTGGAATTGCGCCGCAATTTACAGCAATATATTTGGCATGTTTTCTATGAGAAAACTGATGTGTTATTTTTGGAATACTCTCTTTTCCTACTCCACTTTCACCAGTTACCAAAACTGAAATATCCGTAGGGGCGACCTTTAGAGCTTTTTCAAGTGCTCTGTTTAAAATTGGATCGTTACCAATTATTCCAAATCTCTGTTTTATTGCTTGAATTGATTCCATATCTAATTGTTTTTTGAAAATTCAATTGCTTTACCTATTAATGTAGCGCTTGTACAGTCTGTTGTAATTACATTTACAAAGTCTCCAATTTTATAATGTTCTTTTGGAAATACTACAACTTTATTATGTTCTGTTTTGCCTGCCCATTGTTTGTCTGATTTTTTAGATTCTCTTTCGATTAATACCTCCACTTTTTTATTTAAAAACTGTTTAGTTCTTTTAAGACTATGTATTTGTTGAAGATCTACAATCTCTTGTAATCTTTGTTTTTTTACTTTTTCTTCAACATTGTCTTCAAGTTTTCTTTCTGCTAACGTGCCTGGTCTTTCCGAATATTTATACATAAAGCCAAAAGAATAAACAACCTCATTCATTAGTGATACCGTATCATTATGATCCTTATCGGTTTCATTAGGAAAACCTACTATCATATCATGACTTATAGTACAGTCAGGTATTAATTTTTTTATATTTTTCACTAATTCTAAATATTCTTCTCTTGTATGTTGCCTATTCATTGCTTTTAATACAGAATTACTTCCGCTCTGTACTGGCAGGTGAATGTGGTTACATATGTTCTCGTATTTTGCCATCAAATTAATAACATCTAAAGACATGTCTTGAGGGTTAGAAGTAGAGAACCTTATTCTAATTTTTGGCTGTGTGATTGCACATAATTCTAACAGTTTTGCAAAACCCATTGAGCTTACTTTTTGTATTTCAGAAGCTTTGGTAAAATCCTTTTTCATACCACCTCCGTACCACAAGTAGCTATCTACATTTTGTCCTAAAAGAGTTATTTCTTTAAATCCTTTTGCTGCTAAATCATTTAATTCATCTATTATACTCTGCGGATCTCTGCTTCTTTCTCTACCTCTAGTAAATGGAACTACACAAAATGTACACATATTATCACAACCCCTGGTTATTGAAATAAAAGCAGAAACTCCATTTGAGTTTAACCTTACAGGACTTATATCACCATAAGTCTCATCTTTAGATAAAAGAACATTTATTGCATTCCTTCCAGAATCAACTTCTTCCAATAAATTAGGTAAATCTTTATAAGCGTCTGGCCCTACAACTAGATCTACAATTTTTTCCTCTTCTAAAAACTTATGTTTTAATCTTTCAGCCATGCAGCCTAAGACTCCCACTTTCATTTTAGGATTATATTTTTTTAAAGAATTATATTTTTCAAGTCTTTTTCTGACTGTTTGCTCAGCTTTATCTCTAATGGAGCAAGTGTTTACGAGTATTAATTCAGCCTCTTCAATTGTATCCGTAGTGTTATACCCTTTTTTAGATAGTATTGAAGCTACAATTTCGCTATCACTAAAATTCATTGCGCATCCAAAACTTTCTATATATAATTTCTTATCGTTCTTAATTACCTTCTTAGTATTTAGAACCTCCCCTTGTCTTTTTTCTTCTAATAATTTATCCACAGATAATTAAATATTACTATTTATACAGTTTACAAATATACTACATAATTTACCTTATGACAAATTGTCATATTAAAAAATTAAAGATTAATTAGTTAAATAATTAGCTGATTTATCATGGTCAATTAACTATTAACAAGTAATTTTTATTTTTCAAAATATATTTATATAAAAAATTCTTCTACATTTGTACTTCTTAAATTTATAAATATGGCAAAGAATTTAGTAATAGTTGAGTCCCCTGCAAAAGCAAAAACAATAGAAAAATTTTTAGGTAAAGATTTTGTTGTTGCTTCTAGTTTTGGGCATATTTCTGATTTACCTTCTAAAGAATTAGGTGTTGATGTTGAAGGAGATTTTACTCCTAGGTATGAAGTTTCACAAGATAAAAAAGCTATTGTTAAAAATTTAAGAGACTTAGCTAAGAAGTCAGAAATGGTTTGGCTAGCTAGTGATGAGGATAGAGAAGGAGAAGCAATTGCTTGGCACCTTTTCAATTCACTTAAACTAAAAGAAAACAGTACTAAACGAATAGTTTTTCATGAAATAACAGAGACAGCTATAAAAAAGGCTGTTGATAACCCAAGAAAAATTGATTATAACTTGGTAGATGCACAACAGGCTAGAAGAGTTTTAGATAGAATAGTTGGTTATGAATTATCGCCTGTTTTATGGAGAAAAATTAGAAGTGGCTTGTCTGCAGGTAGAGTTCAATCTGTTTCCGTACGATTAATTGTTGAAAAAGAACGTGAAATATTAGGGTTTACTCCTGTCTCTTCTTACAAGATAGATTGTGAGTTTGAAACTTTAGATGGTGCTTCATTTAAAGCAAGACTTTCTAAGTCATTTAACTCTAAAGAGGATGCGTTAGCTTTTTTAAATAAAAATATTAACTCTAAATTTTCTATTAAAAGCTTAGAAAAAAAACCAACTAAAAAAACCCCAGCTCCACCATTTACTACATCAACTTTACAACAAGAGGCATCTAGAAAATTATATTTTTCTGTTACTAAAACTATGACATTAGCTCAAAGACTTTATGAAGCAGGATTAATAACGTACATGAGAACTGATAGTGTTAATTTGTCTAATGATGCTAAAGAAGGAGCTAAAAATGAAATCATAGATTCTTACGGCGACAAATATTCACACCCTAGGACTTTTAAAGGAAAAATAAAAGGAGCTCAAGATGCTCACGAAGCAATTAGGCCTACTGATTTTTCTGTAAACTCTGTAAATATTGATAGAGATCAATCTAGGTTATATGATTTAATTTGGAAAAGATCTATTTCTTCTCAAATGTCTGATGCTAGCCTTGAAAGAACAAATGTTAAAATCCAATCTGATAAACACGATGAGTTATTTGTTTCCAATGGTGAGGTAATTAAATTTGATGGGTTTCTAAAAGTATACATGGAAAGTACAGATGAGGAAAATCAAGAAAAAGATGATTTATTACCAAGTTTAACAATAAATCAGTCACTTGAAAACAACTATATTAATGCGACCCAAAGATTTTCCAGACCTCCTTACAGATACACTGAAGCATCTCTTGTTAAAAAATTAGAGGAATTAGGAATTGGTCGTCCATCTACATATGCTCCCACTATAACAACAATACAAAACAGAGGGTATGTTGAAAAAGGAATGGTTGAGGGAAACACTAGAAATTATTCACAAATTTCTCTTATTAATAATTCTGTAAATGTAAAAGACCTAACTGAGAAACACGGATCAGATAAAGGTAAATTAGTACCAACTGATATAGGTATTATTGTGACAGATTTTTTAGTAGAGCATTTTGAAAATATTTTAGATTATAATTTTACCGCTAAAGTTGAGCAAAATTTTGATGAAATTGCTGACGGAAAAAAAGAGTGGAAACATATGATGAAGTCATTTTATAAAGATTTTCATCCTGTGGTTCTCGATGTAAAAGAAAATGCTGAGAGGGAATCAGGTCAAAGGAAACTTGGCACTCACCCTGAGACTAAAAGAGATGTAAGTGTGCGTTTGGGTAAATTTGGACCTATGGTTCAAATTGGGAATGTGGAAGATGAGGAAAAGCCTTTATTCGCTAGCCTTTCTCCTGAGATGCAACTTAGTTCTGTAACCCTAGAAGAAGCATTAGACTTATTTGAACTTCCTAAATTGTTGGGGAGTTATGAAGATGAAGAAATTCATGTAAATAATGGAAGGTTTGGCCCATATGTAAAACATGGCGATAAATTCATATCTCTTCCTAAAGGGATTGCTCCTTTATCAGTTTCTTTAAAAGAATCAATTGAATTCATACTAGAAAAACAAAAAGCTGATGCACCAATAGCCACTTTTAATGACTTGCCTGTTCAAAAAGGAAAAGGAAGATTTGGACCATTTATTAAATGGAATAATACTTTCATAAATGTTAATAAAAAATACGATTGGGATAACTTATCTCAAGCTGAAATAGTAGAGTTAATTGAGACCAAAATTCAAAAAGATATTGATAAAGTTATCTATGACTGGAAGGAAGATAATATCAAGGTTGAAAAAGCAAGATGGGGTAGGTTTAACATAATTTCAGGTAAGGTGAAAATTGAATTACCTAAAACTTTTGATATCGAAAAATTAACTCTTGAAGATGCTAAAGAGAAAATAGCTAAACTTTCTAAGAAAAAATCTAAAAGTAAAAAGTAACAGATGATAGATTATAGTTATTTAAGTCCCGTAGACGATTTGATTTTGTCACATATGAACTTAAATTCATCTCTAATCTTAGGTAAAAGGATTAATATTTATTCTGATGTTTCTGCTCCTTTGGAATTAGATGATGTTGATATCGCTATAATCGGGGTTAGTGAGTATAGAAACACTCATAACTCTGTTGGGGAAGATTTTTCTTTAAATGAAGTTAGAAAAACCCTTTATAACTTATTTCCTGGAAATTGGTCATTAAACATTTCAGATCTAGGTGATTTACGTTTGGGAGATACTGTTTCCGATACTTATTTAGCTTTGCAGAGTATAGTTTCAGAGCTATTAAAAAACAATATAATACCTGTTATTATTGGAGGAAGTCAAGATATTACATATGCGAACTACAGGTCTTATGATTATTTAGAGAAGACTGTAAATATTGTAAATATTGACCCTAATTTTGATTTAGGAGATTCTTCAAAGCCAATGAAAAATAATAGTTACTTAGGTAAGATTATTCTTGATAAACCACATAATTTATTTAATTATTCTACTTTAGGTTACCAGACATATTTTAATTCTCAAGAAGAAATTGACCTTATGCAAAAGTTATATTTTGAGGCATATAGATTGGGAGAGTTAAGTAATAATATTCAAAATGTTGAACCAGTCCTACGAGATGCTAACATAGTTACATTGGACTTAAAAAGTGTAAGATCTTCTGAAGTTAGTTCAAAGCAGAAATTTTCTCCTAATGGCTTTAGCGGAAAAGAAATATGTGCAATTTCAAGATATGCAGGTATAAGTAACAAGGTTTCATCATTTGGAGTTTATGAATACATACCCTCTGTTGAAGACGAGGCTACGGAGATGCTAATAGCTCAAGTAATTTGGTATTTCATTGAAGGAGTTAACTGCAGAGTAATGGATAGTAACTTTTATAATACTGCTGATTTTCAAAAATATACTGTTTTGGTAGATGAACAGGAGTTAATATTCTTAAAAAGCTTAAAGTCATCTAGGTGGTGGGTAGAGATCCCTTTTTTACAAAACTCTAATAATAAACTAGAAGATCACTCGTTATTACCTTGCATGCATCAAGATTATGTTGATGCCAGTAAGGGTGTAGTACCAGAAAGGTGGTACAAGGCTCAGAAAAAAAATATAATTTAAATAATATATTAACGGATTTTTTTAATTGTCAGTTAAGAATATTTTAACAAAAAAATCGATTGCATATATTTGTATATTAAGAATTATATGGATAAGTTTACGTGCTTTAAGTTTACAAGAAGCGAAAATTATTTAAAAATATGAAGAATTTTATCTTAAAAACAGTCTTGATTCTCGTGCTAATGAGCTGTGGGTCTGGTGATAAAGGTGAGTTAGTAGGTGTTAAAGGAAAAAAATACTTTTCTGAAAAGCCATTTGGTATGGCTCTAATTCCTGGAGGTTCATTTATTATGGGTAAATCTGATGATGATATTGCCGGAATTAATGATGCTCCGACAAAAACGGTCACTGTTAGATCATTTTATATGGACGAAACGGAAATCACTAATTCAGAATACAGACAATTTGTTTATTGGGTTAGAGATTCTATATTAAGAACAAAACTAGCAGAAGAAGCAGAGTATTCTGATGCAGATTTAGAAGCTGATGGTATTGCGCTTTATGCTTACAAGGATGCTGATACAACTGATTTAGGTGTTTACCAAAAATGGAAAAAAGAAAACACATTTGATAATAGACCATTAAATTGGGATGTTGATTTAATCTTAGATAGAAACGACTATCCAGATGATACTTATTTAGAGGTTGTTGAGGGTATGTTTATGGATGAAGATGAGGTATTTAATGATGTTAGAACTTGGGATGTTAAACAGTTTCAGTTTAAATATAAAGATAGTAGGGTAGCTGAATACCTTGAAGTTAAAGAAGACTTAGTTAATCAGCTTGCGAATGATAATCCTCCTATCTTGAATCCAACTGATGAAGAATTAGAGTTATTATTTGACGGTTTTAAAAGATCAAATTTTATAACCGACGAAGTTTTAGAGGTATACCCTGATACTACGGTATGGATAACAGATTTTAAATATTCTTATAATGAACCAATGCATAATGATTATTTCTGGCATGATGCATATAACGATTATCCTGTAGTTGGAATTTCATGGAAGCAAGCTAAGGCTTTTTGTGAATGGAGAACTATGAAAAAAAATGCATTTCAAAAAACTAAGAATAAAGACCTAGTTCCTCAATTTAGACTGCCTACGGAGGCTGAATGGGAGTATGCTGCTAGGGGTGGACTACAAGGGGCTTCATTTCCTTGGGGAGGACCTTACACAAAAAATGATAGAGGATGCTTTATGGCAAACTTCAAACCCATGCGTGGAGATTATGCAGTTGACCAAGCCCTATATACAGTAGAAGGAGATGCTTACGAGGCCAATGATTATGGACTATTTAATATGTCTGGAAATGTAGCTGAATGGGTAGATTCTTCTTACGAATCAGAAGCATACGATTTCTCATCAACAATGAATCCTAATGTTAATAAAAGATTTAACAAGAAAAAAATAACTCGCGGTGGATCTTGGAAAGATGTTAAGTACTTTTTACAGGTTAGTTCTAGAGATTATGAGTACGAAGATGTGCCAAGAAGTTTTATTGGTTTTAGAACAGTTCATGATTATTTAGGTACTGATTTAACAGCTAATACACAAACAAATAGTTCAAGAATAAAAAGATAAATAAACAATTAATAATAAATAAATTTTAAGATTATGGCAATACCAAAAAAATTCATGAATATGGCATATGGCCTTGGAGCTGCAGTTGTAATTATTGGAGCACTAATGAAAATTATTCATAAAGATTTAGGACCATTAACTGGTAATGATTTACTTACAATTGGTTTAGTTACTGAAGCACTTATTTTTGCACTTTCCGCATTCGACACACCTGATGAAGACCCAGATTGGGCCTTAGTCTATCCAGAATTAGTTGGTGGATCAGGAACAGCAGATAAGAAAGAATCTGCACAAGGTTTATTGTCTAAAAAATTAGATGGAATTTTAAAGGAAGCCAAAGTTGATGCTAATCTAGTTGTTAGCTTAAACAAAAGTATTAAGGATATGGAGGCATCTGCAAAAGCAGGAGCAGATAGTGCTGATAGTTTAGCTAAAGTTAATAAGGAATTTGCTGGTAATGCAGAAAAACTTACAAAGCAGATGGCTTCTCTAGCTGATAACCTAGAATCTCTAAATAATGTTTATGGTGGTGTTTTAGGCGCTATGAACAAAAAATAATAGTTTTATTTTATTTCAAAATCTATTAACAAATAATTAAAAAATACCAATATGGCTAGCGGAAAGGAAACTCCAAGACAAAAAATGATCAATTTGATGTATCTAGTATTTATTGCAATGCTAGCTTTAAATATGTCAAAAGAAGTTTTAACAGCATTTGGTCTTATGAATGAGCAAGTTGTTGAGTCAAATTTGAATGCAACAGAGAGAAACAATAAATTCAAACAAGGATTAGACGAAAAGGCTAGTGAACAACCAGGAAAATACCTATCTCTAAAAAATAAAGCTGATTCTATCTCAGACCTTGCTAATGATTTATATAATCATTTAGAATCTATTAAAACTTCTGCTTTAGAGAACTCTAAATTAGAAGATGTAACTGACTATGAGGTTATGGACAAAGCGGATGCTATTGATGAAATGTTTTTTGTTGGAAAAATACTAACTCCAGAAGGTGAAGATTTTTTAAATCAAATGAAAATATTTAGAGAAGGTGTTTCTGAAGTTTTAAAGACAAATTTATCTCTTCAAGATATAACTAATGATGTTATTAAGAAATTCTCTACAAATAGTATTGTAGATAGAGAGGGTGTTGACAGAGATTGGATTGAGTACCATTACATGGGCTATCCACTAGTAGCATCTATAACAAAATTTACAATGTTGCAAGCTGATATAAAAACTATTGAATCAGAACTTCTTTCGGCAATGCTACAAGGAAAATTAAAAATAGAAGCCTCTTTAACTAATTTTGATGCCATAGTTGTCCCTGATAAAACAGCTTTCTTCTCTGGAGATAATTTTACTGGTAGAATCATACTAGGGAAAAATGATAAAACATTAAAAGCAGATAAGGTATTAATTAATGGTAAGGAGCTAGATCAGTCTTCTATGATGACTGGCCAAACGTTACTTGATTTCCCAGCAGGCGCTGTTGGAGAAAGAGAAATTGTAGGTGAATTTCAATTTAGAGAAGGAGATTCTATTATTACAATACCGGTAAAGAGTACATATGCAGTTGTACCTAAACCAAACTCAGCTACTGTTTCTGCTGATAAGATGAACGTAGTATATCAAGGAGTTAGAAATCCTTTTTCTATATCCTTTGCTGGAATTCCAGATAATAAAGTAGACCCACTAGCAACACCTGGCTTAAGAAAAGGTAAGCTTGTAGGTAAAAAAGAAAGAAAATCGGCTGGTGACTATGAGTTAGATTTAAGAAAGATGCCTACTGCTTTAAAAGGTAAAAAAACTATTAACGTTAAAGTAGTTGGAACTTTACCAAGTGGAGAAAAAGTAGTTACTACGGTTCCATTTAGAATTAAACCTATTCCTTCTCCATTAGGATCTATTGATGGAGAAACAGGATCTATGTCTATGAATAGGGCAGATTTAGCATCAGCGATTATTGATGCTCAATTTAATGGTTTTGATTTTGATTTACCATTATCCGTCGACAACTTTAAGATCAACATCCAAGGTAAAGGTGTTTTTGCGTGTGAAGGTGATGAGTTAAGTGCACAAGCAAAGCAGGCTTTAAGAGGTGCAAGAAGAGGCTCACAGATCACTATAACTGATATTGCTCCAAAAGGAAGAGGTACAAGTACTATCATTCCTACTGCTGCTCCATTAATTGTAACCCTTAAGAATTAATTATATGTCACTACATAAAAAAGTCATATTCGTTTTTTCATTATTTGTTGGTTTAAACTTTACGTTTAGTCAGAGTAATCTGTTGAATGCTAAAAACCCGGAAGATATTGGAGTTAAAACATTAAGCCAATTAGATTTAGATGACGAATCTGTTTTAGAATATGGTTATATAAATGATAAAGATGTGCTTTTTTCTAAAACTGTATGGGAAATCGTTGATCTGAGTGAGAGAGTTAATTTCCCTTATTTGTATCCAACAGATACTACATTGGTTGGTAAAGAAAGAAGACCTCTTATATGGTACTTGATTAAAGGAATAAAAGAAGGAAAGATATCTAGAATATTTGATGATGGTAAATTTAATTTTGAAGTAGATTCTTCCAGTGTATTTAAAAAATTAACTGATACAGTCATCAAAAGAAGAGGTATCAATAAGATGAATGATTTTGGTGGATATAGAGACTTTGCTCTTTATAACGATGTTGATTTTGGTGAGTTTACTTTTGTAGACGAAGATTCCCTAAAGGAAACGAATGCACCATTATACAACTCATATTTAAAATTCAGAAAAGCTGCTGTATTACCTTATTTAACTAAGGGAAGAGATTATGAAATTAATAATTTTTCTTATGATATGGTAACTCAATATTTAATCAAAGGAGTTTGGTATTTTGATAAGATACAAAGTGATTTACGATACAGACCTTTAGCTATAGCTCCTGTAACTAAGCAAGTCGCTAATATGGAACTTGATGCTAATGCATTTTACGATGAGGATATTGAGAAGGTCCCTATGTTTTGGGTCTATTACCCTGATGTAAGAAATGTATTAAAAAACGCTTATGTTTTTAGTAATTCAAATAGTGCAGTAAGAAAATCTTTTGATGAATTAATCAATTCTCGAAGATTTAATGCTGTTATATATTTAGAAGAAAATATGCAAGAAGATAGAGAGATTAAGGAATATATTTCTAAAAACTCTTTCATGCAATTATTAGAGTCAGAAAGAATTAAAGAAAAAATTAGAAACTTCGAACATGATATGTGGAGTTGGTAAAAATTATAGAATTTTATAAAAAAAACGCTTATACAACTATAAGCGTTTTTTTTATACCTATATATCAATAGGACTAACTATTTACACTATTTTTGCATCTTAATTTTGTAACTACCTATGTTAAATATTCATAAAGCTTCGATTTTCTTTCAGGGTGAACCTCTCTTTAGCGATATTACCTTTAGACTTGGCAATGGAGATAGAGTAGGGCTAATCGGAAAAAATGGTGCAGGAAAATCTACATTATTAAAAGTTATTTCAGGGGAAATTGATACTCAGGCTGGTCAAATTGCCATAGAAAAAGAAGTTAATATTGGATTTTTAAAACAAGATCTTGATTTTGAGTTTGGTAGAACTGTATTAGAAGAATCCTATTTAGCTTTCTCTGAAATAATATCTATCGAAAAACAGCTTTCCTATATTAATACACAATTAGCAGAGAGAACTGATTATGAATCCGATGATTATAGTCAATTGATTGTTGATTTAAATGATTTACAACATAAGTATGAAATTATAGGTGGATACAGTTATCAAGGAACTACAGAGAAAATTCTTCAAGGTCTGGGTTTTTTACGTTCTGATTTCACTAAGCTGACAGATACTTTTTCTGGTGGATGGAGAATGAGAATAGAACTAGCTAAATTGCTTTTACAAAATAATGATATTCTTCTTTTAGATGAACCTACAAATCACTTAGATATTGAAGCTATCATTTGGCTGGAGAACTTCTTAAAGAGTTATGCAGGAGCTATAGTTATTGTTTCTCACGATAAGATGTTCTTAGATAATGTTACCAATAGAACTATTGAAATCTCATTAGGTAAAATATATGATTACCCTAAACCTTACACTCAGTATTTGGTTCTTAGAAACGAAATTAGAACACAGCAATTAGCTTCTCAAAAAAATCAGGCTAAGCAAATAGCGCAGACAGAAAAATTAATTGAAAAATTTAGAGCTAAAGCTTCAAAAGCTACGATGGCTCAATCCTTAATCAAAAAGTTAGAAAAAGTAGATCGTATTGAGGTAGATAAGGATGATAATAGTGTAATGAAATTAAATTTTCCTGTTTCTATTACACCTGGAAAGATTGTAATTGAAGCTTTGGATGTGTCAAAAAATTATGATGAGCTAAGTGTATTAAAAAATATAAGTTTATCTGTTGATAGAGGTAGTAAAATTGCTTTTGTTGGTCAAAATGGTCAAGGGAAATCTACTCTTGCAAAAATTATTGTTGGAGATATTAAATCTGAAGGTGTTGTTAAGTTAGGGCATAATGTTCAAATTGGATATTTTGCTCAGAATCAAGCAGAGTATCTTGATGGTTCAAAAACGGTGTTGGATACAATGATTGATTCTGCTAATGAGAAAAACAGAAGTAAAGTTAGAGATATTCTAGGCTCATTTCTGTTCAAAGGAGATGATGCAGATAAGTTTGTGCGAGTTTTATCTGGTGGGGAAAGAAATAGATTAGCCCTAGCTAAACTACTCTTACAGCCGCTTAATGTGCTTATAATGGATGAGCCAACTAATCACCTTGATATTAAATCAAAGAATGTTTTAAAAGTAGCTTTAAGTAAATTTGAAGGTACTTTACTATTAGTTTCACACGATAGAGATTTCTTGCAAGGCTTAGTAGATAAAGTGTATGAGTTCAAAGATAAAAAGCTTAATGAATACTTGGGTGATATTGATTATTATTTAGATGAAAAGAAGCTTGAAAACATGAGGGAGGTTGAGTTAAAAACTAAAATTAAAGTTGAAAAGCCAGTAGATAATAAATTGTCTTATAATAATCAAAAGAAGTTAAAGTCATTAAATAATAAATTATCTAAAGTTGAATCAAGTATTGGAATGTTTGAGAGAGAAATTAAAGAGTTAGATGGTAAATTAGAGTCAGATTATGATAAGTATGCTAATGAAAAGAATTTTTTCGATATTTATCACTCCAAAAAAAATAATCTAAATACCCTAATGAAAGATTGGGAATTAATCCAAAATGATCTAGAAAAATTAAGTGAATAATATTATAGATGTTTAAGCTTTTATTCTTGTATAATTTAAAAAGCGTTGTATATTTGTAAACTATATCGCGGGATAGAGCAGTGGTAGCTCGTCGGGCTCATAACCCGAAGGTCATAGGTTCGAGTCCTATTCCCGCTACTAA
>JAPKAF010000031.1 GCA_028825365.1 Flavobacteriaceae bacterium
TAATTAAGAATTAGTTTTTAGTCTTGTATTTAATTGGCAAGTAGACAACTTTTTTTTCGTTAAAAAAATCTTCTTTAAAAAAATCTGAGAGCTCATAAGTTTTAACATTCTTGAAACTTATGAGCTCTTCTTTTAAATCTCCACCCTTTAGATAAAGAACACCATTTTTTAAATCATTAAAGGATTTTTTATTTACGTTATACTTAATCCATGAAACAAAGTCCTTCATATTTGTAACTGCTCTACTAATTACAAAATCATACTTGTCTTTAACTGACTCTGCTCTGCAGCAAGAAGTTTTTACATTTTTTAATTCTAATTCTTTAACTACAATATTTACAACATTAATTTTTTTCTGAATACTATCAACAAGATGAAAGTTGCAATTTGGAAATAAAATAGCAAGTGGTATTCCAGGAAAACCACCACCTGTTCCAATATCTAGTAGTGTTGTGTTATTTTTAAAAGAAATTAATTTGGCAATCGATAAAGAATGTAAAACATGCCTTAGGTATAACTCATCAATATCTTTTCTGGATATAACATTTATCTTAGAATTCCAATCTTTATATAAAAGTTCTAATTTATTTAATTGTTCTAATTGTTCTTCAGTTAAATCTTTAAAATATTTCTGAATTAATTTCATAAAAAAAATGTTTCAACAAAAATAGGTTTTTGTCCACAATTATTTCTAAATGAAGGATAAAGAAATTATCTTTATTAAGATAAATTTTTACAAATAAAAATATTCACTATGAATACTAAAACAATACTATTTAACAGAAAGGATACTGCAGCTTTTTTTAAGACTTTAAATAAAAGAGTGAATAGCTATTTTAAGGAAAAGAATATTTCAAAGGCTGGGAATTGGAAACTTTGGGTGAAGACATTTATAATGTTTAGCCTACTTGTAGCTCCATATGTTATAATTTCAATTTTAACAATACCAGCTTGGTTACAAATCACACTTTCTGTTGTAATGGGTGTTGGTCTGGCTGGAGTTGGAATGAATGTAATGCATGACGGAAATCATGGTTCATTTTCTGATAAAAAATGGGTTAATAGGTTGATGGGGGGAAGTATATACGTATTAGCAGGTAATAGATATAATTGGCAAGTTCAACATAATGTTTTACATCACACATATACCAATATTCATGGACATGACGAGGATTTAGAAGCAGGTAGAGTAATACGTTTTTCAAAACACTCAGAATGGAGATGGTTTCATAAATTCCAACACTACTACTCCGTTTTACTTTATGGACTTTTAACTATTAATTGGTCAATAACTACAGATTTTTTTCAAATGAAAAGATTCATGAAGAAAAAATTATCGCATGGTAAGTTTCCAAATCCGTTTGTAAATTGGACAAAATTGTTGATATCTAAATTAATATATTTTTTATTTTGGATTTTCATACCAATTCTAGTATTTAATATAGTTTGGTGGAAAGTCTTGGTATCATTTTTAGTAATGCACTATACAGCGGGACTAATATTAAGTCTAGTATTCCAATTAGCTCACATAATGGATGAAGCAGATATGCCACTTCCAGATTCAGAAGGGAATATTAAAAATAGCTGGGCTATTCATCAATTAAGAACCACAGTTAATTTTGCTGCAAATAACAAAATTGTAAATTGGTTTACCGGAGGTTTAAATCATCAAGTTGAGCATCATATATTTCCAAATATATCTCATGTTCATTACGATAAGATTGCAGAAATTGTTAAGAAAACCGCAAATGAATTCAACCTACCATACAATGAATTCAAAACAACAAAAGATGCGTTAGTAGCTCATTTTAGATATTTACGCAACATGGGTTTAAAACCAACAATTTAAAAATATGAAAGATTTTCTGTCGGAAAGAATAAATAATCTCGCTGTTTCTCAAACTTTAGCTATGGCAGCTAAAGCAAGAGAATTAAAAAATGCTGGAAAAGATGTTATTGGCTTAAGCTTAGGTGAGCCTGACTTTAATACACCTGGATATATTAAAGATGCTGCGATTAAAGCAATTAATGAAGACTATAATTCATATACCCCTGTAGATGGATATGTAGATCTGAAGGAAGCTATAATTACAAAATTCAAAAGGGATAACAATTTAAAATACGAGTTATCTCAAATAGTAGTATCAACTGGTGCTAAACAATCACTTTCAAATATCGCCGCATCATTAATTAACCCTGGAGATGAAGTTATACTTCCTTGTCCTTACTGGGTTAGCTATAGTGATATAGTAGGTTTAAATGGTGGTAAGACTATTGAAGTTAAAACTGATATTTCTAATGACTTCAAAATGACTGCGAAAGATTTAGAAAACGCAATTACACCTAAGACAAAAATGCTATGGTTTAGTTCTCCATGTAACCCTAGTGGTTCAGTTTATAGCAAAAAAGAATTGCGAGAATTAGCGGATGTTTTAGTTAATTATCCTGATGTATATATTCTTTCTGATGAAATCTATGAACATATAAATTTTTGTGGAGGACACTTTAGTATAGCTGAATTTGAAGATATGTATGACCGAACAATTACTGTTAACGGTGTATCTAAGGCTTTTGCTATGACAGGATGGAGAATAGGCTATATTGGCGCACCAACATCGATCGCAAGAGCATGTAATAAAATGCAAGGTCAAGTTACTTCAGGCGCAAATTGCATAGCGCAAAGAGCTGTAATTACGGCTCTTGAAGAATGTCCTAGTAGAATTACTTATATGGTTGATGAGTTTAAAGTACGAAGAGACTTAATTTTAAATTTATTAAATAATATTGATGGATTTAAATGTAACACTCCGGATGGGGCTTTTTATGTATTTCCAGATATTTCACATTTTTTTGGAAAAACTATAAATGGTTATAAAATAAATAATGCATCAGATATGTCTTTATTTTTATTGGAAAGAGGATTGGTAGCAACTGTTACTGGAGACGCCTTTGGAGATCCAAATTGTATTAGAATTTCTTACGCAGCTTCTCAAGAGCAATTAATAGAAGCAGTAGATAGGATTAAAAAATTAGTATCATAGTATGATACTAATAACTGACTAAGAAAAGGGAATATTAATTTTTTATCTTTTTTTCCAAAAATAGGCAGTAAAAACAATCAAAACAGTAAATAATTCTAACCTACCAACTATCATTAAAAACGAAGACCACCACTTAGCTAAAATAGGCATTTGACTAAATGTACCCATAGGGCCGTAATCACCAATAGATGGTCCTACATTGCCCAAACTAGATGCCGAAACTCCTAAGGCAGATTGAAAGTCTAGTCCAAAAATTGAAAATCCGAGTGCTCCTACCATAAAAGAAAGCATATAGATTATAAAAAAACCTAAAATATTATATATAATTCCACTTGGAACAGATTTGTTATTATACCTAACAGGGATAATAGCACTTGGATGTAGTATTCTTTTAAATTCTAAAAATCCATTTTTAATAATTAGTAAATGTCTTACTATTTTAAATCCTCCAGATGTACTTCCAGCAGAACCTCCAATAAACATTAATCCAAAGAATACCAATAATAAAAATGGTGTCCAAGCTGTATAATCAGCAGTTACAAAACCTGTCGTTGTAACAATAGACACTACTTGGAATAAAGAGTGTCTAATAACTCCTTCAATTCTACTAAATAATGAAATATCTTCACTTACTAAAAAAGTGGAATTAAAAAACACAATTAACGCAACAATAAGGCTGAAAAACAAGATAAATTTAAAATATAAATTAAACTCTTCATCTAATTTAATTTTTTTAAACTTACCCTTAAAAATGTAATATAATAGTACAAAGTTTGTGCCAGCGATAAACATAAATATAATAACTATGTATTGAATTATTGGCTGAGAATTCCAAAATGCTAGACTAGAATCTTTGGTAGAAAAACCACCTGAGGCAATATTAGACATCGAATGATTAATAGCATCAAAAAATGACATTCCAAAAACACTTAAAAGTAAAGTCTCTATTAAAGTAAAACTAAAATAAATCAACCATAATCTCTTGGCTGTATCTGTTATTCTAGGGTGTAATTTATCCCCACTAGGACCTGGGGCTTCAGCAGAAAAAAGCTGCATCCCTCCTATTCCCAAAAGCGGTAAAATAGCAATTGCTAAAACAATAATACCCATACCACCAATCCAATGCGTAATACTTCTCCAGAAAACTATTCCTTTGGGAAGTGATTCAACCGAGTCTAGTATGGTTGCACCAGTAGTAGTATAACCAGATGTGGTTTCAAATATTATGTTTGTAAAACCGTCAATCGTGCCAGTTAAAACATAAGGCAGAGATCCAGATAAAATCATTACTATCCATCCAAATATTACTACAATATAGCCTTCTCTTTTATTTAAATTTTTATCAAACCCTTTATTATATATTGTACAAAAAGCTCCCAGAGACAAGACAATAATTCCAGAAACAATCAGACTATCTGTTACACCATCATTATAAAAGTAACTAAGAATAGACGCAACGAACATAAAGCCTCCGTTAAACATCAATAGAATACCAAAAAAATAAAAGATTATTTGATAATTAATTTTCATAAGATAAGTCTAGTAAAAGAATTTTTCAACTTCATTAACCATGTCAAGCTTACAACAGACAACTACTCTGTCATCTTTTATTATTTTAAAATCTCCAAGAACAACTAAACCTTCACCCTCTCTTATTACACCACTTATAATAGCTTCTCTAGGAAAATTTAAATCTCGAATATATTTATCACAAACATGTGATTTTTCATGGATAACAAACTCTAAAAGTTCAGCATTCATGTTTCTTAACTGTGATATCGCAACTACTTCAGCCTTTTTAATGTATTTCACAATACTGTTTGCCGCTAGAAGTTTTTTGTTAATTAGTGTATCTATTCCAATAGATTGAGACAAATTATAATAATCCATATTATCTACAAGTGCAATTGTTTTTTTTATGCCTTTAGATTTAGCAACTAAACAAGACATTATATTAGTTTCTGAATTACCAGTTACAGAAATAAACGCATCCATACTCTCTAAATTCTCCTCATCTAATAATTCAACATTTCTTCCATCTCCATATATAACTAAAGTATCTGGGAGTCTTTCTGCAATATCTTCAGCTCTAGACCTAATTTTTTCTATTAGTTTAACATTAAGCTTAGTCGATAGTTTTTTAGCAACAGTCCTTCCAATACTACCTCCACCCATTATCATAACATTATTTACTTTTGTAATATCCGTTGCAGATAATTTACATAATTCTATATCCCCCCCCTTAGTAGTCATAAAAACTACATGATCTCCTATTTCAAAAATGGTATTTCCTCTAGGAATAATAGTTTCTTCATTTCTTTTTATGGCAATAGGAAAAAAATGGGTTTCTGGAAAAAAAGAAGCAGAATCAATAACTGATTTACCAATTAAAACTGCAGATTCAGACAAGTTTAAACCAAGGGTAGTTAATGCTCCATCCTCAAATTCAAAAGTATCATTAAATACAGATTGATTTATTACTAATTCAATCTCATCAGAAGCAAGATCAGCAGGTGAGATTAACTCATCAACGCCAAGATCACTAAAGTTTATATTATGTTTTGTTTTGTTATATTCAGTATTTGAAATTCTTGCAATAGTTTTTTTAGCACCTAATTGTTTAGCTAAAAAACAAGCTGTTAAGTTTGTGGCTTGCAAAGATGTAACACCAATAAACAAATCAGCATTTGATATATTAGCATCATTTAAAGTCTTTATAGATGTAGAGTCTCCTACTAAAACCTTTATATCTAAATGACCTTCAGCAAAGGTTAAACTATCTCTAACCGGATCTATTAGGGTGATCTCTTGAGATTCGTAGGATAATAATTTTGCTAGATGAAATCCAACTTCACCTGCACCAGCAATAATTATCTTCATTTTATTTCGATTGTTATGTACAAATATAATTTATTTTAGGGAATTGATAGTTAATTGTATTTCTTTGCATAAAAATTAAATAATTTAGGATAAATACTAATGTCAAAAAAAATAATTCCTTATCAAAATAGTGACTTATCCAAAAAAGGGCAAGTAGAAAAAATGTTTAATAATATCTCTAAGGAATATGATTTACTTAATCGAGTTATTTCATTTGGAATTGATATATCTTGGAGAAAGAAAATTGTTAAAATATTAAAAACTAAAAATCCTACAAATATTTTAGATATAGCCACTGGAACTGGAGATTTAGCTATAGAGTTAACTAAGACCAATGCAAAAAAAATAATTGGATTAGATATAAGCAAAGGAATGCTTGAAGTAGGAATAAAAAAAATAAAAAATAAAAAATTAGAACAAACAATTGAAATGGTAATTGGGGATTCTGAAGACTTAAAGTATAATGATAATTTTTTTGATGCTATAACAGTATCTTTTGGAGTTAGAAATTTCGAATCCTTAAACTCAGGATTAAGTGAAATTTTAAGAGTTCTTAAACCAAATGGTACATTGGTTGTATTGGAGACATCCAACCCAACAAAATTTCCATTTAAACAATTATATAAGTTTTATTCAAAATTTGTTTTACCTCAAATAGGAAAAGTTTTTTCAAAAGATAAATTTGCATATAATTATCTTTCAGAATCTTCAGCTGAATTTCCTTTTGGTAAAAAATTTAACAATATTTTAAATAAAATAGGGTTTATTAATATAGTAGACTACCCACAAACATTTGGAGTTGCTACTATTTATGTAGCTAGTAAAAAATAAAATGAAAAAAACAGCTTTAATTCTTCTTTATATTTTATCAATTAACATTGTTAGTTCTCAATTATTTACAAAAGAAAAATTAAGTAACAATGAAAATTTCGATAAAGCTAAAATCTCTTGGGGCTATTACTTAGGTATTAATAACTATGATTATAATTTTGATTATCAACAAAATTTAAGTGATGTTCAGGTAGAAAAAACTACGGGATTTAATGTTGGTTTAATAGCAAACTTAAGAATTAATGATTTCTTTGATTTAAGATTTGAACCAGGTTTAATAATGTCAAACAGAAATCTAAGTTATAACCCAAATGATTTTGGGGATTCTGAATTATTGGATGCAGCTGTTCTTTTTAGAGAAGTTAAGTCAACTTACATTCACTTTCCTTTATTATTGAAAATATCTACTAAAAGATTAAATAATTTTAAGCCATTTATTACTACGGGGATATCCACTGCAATTAATCTTTCAAGTAATGAAAAAAATTTAGCAGACAACAGCTCTGGTCAATTTAGAACCAAAAAGAATATGTTTTTCTATGAACTTGGATTTGGAATTGACCTTTATTTAGAATGGTTTAAATTCACCCCTTCAATAAGAGGTGTCTTTGCTATATCAGATGAGCTAATAAGGGATGATGATCCTTTAAGTCCTTGGACTGGAAATATCAATTTCATGAAAACAAGTGGGATTTTGATCAACTTTACCTTTCAATAGATTTTCTTGAGTTATCGCTAAGTACGATAGCAACAGTATTAGCCACATTTAAACTTTCTGTTTTTTGTAAATCACCAAATCTTGGAATAGATATTTTATGGTTAATACACTTTGAGAGTTCTAAACTAATTCCGTTAGCTTCATTTCCAAATAAAATAATGCCTTTTTCAATTAAAGCTTTTTTGTAAACCGATTCTCCATCCATATAAGTTCCATAAACTGGCAACTTATTATTTTTTATTACACTTTCAAGATTTATATAACTAATATTAACCCTAGATAGAGAACCCATAGAGGCCTGAACAACCTTAGGGTTATAGCAATCTACTGTATCTAGGCTACAAATAAGATCTTGGATTCCAAACCAGTCACAAAGCCTAATTATAGTACCTAGATTTCCTGGATCACTTATATTATCTAATCCAATAATTACAGAGCTATAGTCAATTATATTAGCTTGAGGAATTTCAAAAACAGCAATAGAATCTTTAGGATTAGATAGATTACTTATTTTCTTTAATTCAATAGGAGTTATTTGAGTTAATTCATTTGTAACTCCTCCAACTTTAGGATTTACAGAGAATAAGTTACAAAGCTTATAGTTTGATTTTATAAGCTCTATTATAGTCTTATCTCCCTCTGCAATAAATTGATTATGCAGAACTCGAAATTTTTTTTGTCTTAAAGACTTAATAATTTTTATTTGACTATTGCTTATCATTATAATAACTAGATTTGCACTTTAAATTTATATAATTTTTTTGAAAAAATTAGTTCACAACACAATCTACACAATATTAGTAATATTTTTTATTACTTCCTGCAATTCTGTAAAAGGAATAAAAATAGATAAGTTATTATTAGAAAATAGTGAAGTAATTATAAATGACTCTATAGCTGAAGACATAAATGTTTTAAGTTTAATAAAACAAACACCTAACTCTAAAACTTTTGGGTTAAACATTCCACTTAGATTGTATATTCACAATCTATCTAAAAAAGACTCCTTAAAAAAATATAAGAAAATTTCATTTAATAAATTCTTAGCAGGAATTGGTGAAAGACCAGTACTTATTGATAGCCTGAAGACAATAAATTCTCTTAAAAACATTAAGTCCTATTACTTCTCTAAAGGTTGGTTTAATGTTGATGGTGATTTTCAAATAAAAACTAACTCCACTAAAAAAGCTAGTGTAAATTACCTGATAAATACCAACAAGCAATTTTTTATTGACTCTCTAAGCTCAAATATAAGCTCACCTGTTTTAGATAGCATTTATAGAAATTCATACCCCTATTCTCATATTAAAATAAATGAAGCATTTAATTTAGAGAAATTTAGTAATGAGAGAGAAAGGTTAACTAATTTGTTTAGAAACTCTGGAGTTTACCATTTCACACAAGACTATATTGAGTTTGAAAATGACACAACCAATAAAATAGATAAAATAAACACTAAGCTTATAATTCAAGATAGAATTATAAAAAATAATCTTGGCGTTATCCAAAAACCTTTTGAGATACTTAAAGTATCCGAAGTAAATGTGATTATAGATTTTGAAAGAAATAAAGAAAATAATTTAAGGAAATTAATTTTTGATAATTATAACTTTTTAGTTAATAAAAAAATAAAACTTAAGCCCAATACTATTACTAGTTCGATTTCTATAAAACCAAATAATATTTTTAAAGAAAGAGATCTTTTAAACACCTATCAATATCTAAATGAATTACAAACATTTAAATATCCAACTATAGAGTTTGTTGAAGACTCAATTGATAAAAATTTAATTACTAATATCCGCCTTACTCCAAAAGATAAATATGCTTTAGGATTCGATCTTAATGTCTCTCAGAGTAACATTCAGTCCTTAGGCTTATCCTTTAGTACCTCAATATTTGTTAGAAATGTTTTTCAAGGAGCTGAGACTTTACAAATTTCCGCTTTTGGGTCAATTGGATCTTCTAAAGATGGAAGTAATTTAAGTGATAAGTTTTTTGATATAAATGAAATAGGGGCAGATATCAAAATATTATTTCCTAGATTTTTCTCTCCCTTCAATACCGAGAGATTAATTCCAAGATATATGTCTCCAACAACTGTGGTAAACTTTAGTATTTCTGGCCAAACTAATATAGGATTAGACAAACAAACTGCAAATGGAATTTTTAGTTATAATTGGAAGCCCGTAGAGAATAAAAAATATAATATTGATCTTTTAAATATTCAATATGTTAGAAATTTAAATCCTAACAACTATTTCAAAGTTTATCAAAGCTCTTTCAATAGGCTCGAAAATATAGCATTGAACTACAGTCAAGTTCCAAGTAATTATATTTTTACAAATGCATTTGGCGAAAATTCTTTAATTTCAGAATTCACAGATGATACTATTGATTTTCTAATTTCAAATTTAAATTTTGAAGAAAATTATCCTGAGAATTTCAAAGCCATAAATAGCATCAATCAAAGAAAAAATAGATTAACACAAAATAATCTTATATTTTCTACAAATATATCATTCACAAGAGATACTAAAAAAGATGTAAGTGATGAAAACTTTTCACTTTTTAAATTCAAATTTGAATTAGCAGGAAATTTACTATCCAGTATTGCTAAAACAATAAATTTAAATACAAACAATAACCAAAAATTTGAAATATTTAATGTTGAGTATTCTCAATATTTAAAAAGTGAGATAGATTTTATAAGGCATTGGAAATTTAACAATACTAGTATACTGGCAATTCGAAGTTACTTAGGTTTTGCTATCCCGTATGGCAACTCAGACTACATTCCTTTTTCTAAAAGTTTTTTTGCAGGTGGAGCTAATGATAACAGGGCCTGGACTGCTTATAATTTAGGTCCAGGAAGCTCAATAAGTAACAATGAGTTTAATGAAGCTAATTTAAAAATAGCTTTTAACATCGAACACCGATTCAATTTGTTTAATAAATTTAATGGCGCATTTTTTATAGATAGTGGTAATATTTGGAATATAAATGACAACACTAGCGACCAAAGAGCAATTTTTAGCTCTATTAAATCACTAAAGGATATTGCAATTGGTGCAGGATTTGGAATTCGATATGATTTAGGTTTTTTTATTTTAAGAACGGATATTGGGTTTAAAGTATACGACCCTGAAATTATTAATAGTAACAGATGGTTTCAAAACACCAGCTTTAATAGAGCTGTATACAATGTAGGTATCAATTATCCATTTTAAACAAATTCCGCTTAGACTATTTCGATTTCGTGAAATAATAAATTTTTTATGAGTTATAGTTGTTAAAAATCAATATTTTTGAACACTAATCAATCATACATATAAATGAATTCAATTAAAGCAGGTGTTGCTACAGGTGATCAAGTACAGGAAATTTTTAAACTAGCTAAACTTAAAGGATTCGCTCTTCCTGCAGTTAATGTGATTGGCTCAAGTAGTATTAACGGAGTTTTAGAAACTGCAAAAGAACTTAATGCTCCAGTAATTATTCAATTCTCTAATGGTGGAGGGGCATTTAACGCTGGAAAAGGTTTAGAAAATACCGATCAAGCAGCAGCGATAGCTGGATCAATAGCAGGGGCACAACATGTACACACAATGGCTAAAGCTTATGGAATTCCTGTAATTTTACATACAGACCATTGTGCTAAAAAATTACTTCCTTGGATCGATGGATTAATTGAAGCTAGTGAAGAGCATTTTAAAGAAAAAGGTTATCCCCTATTTAGTTCTCATATGATTGATTTATCTGAAGAACCGATAGAAGAGAATATCGCTATTTGTAAAAAATATTTAGAGAGAATGTCTAAAATTGGAATGACACTCGAAATTGAGCTAGGAATTACCGGTGGTGAAGAGGATGGAGTAGATAACACGGATGTAGATGATTCTAAATTATATACTCAGCCCGAAGAAGTAGCTTATGCCTATGAAGAATTAATTAAGGTTAGTGATAAATTTACAATTGCTGCTGCTTTTGGAAATGTACATGGCGTTTACAAACCTGGAAATGTAAAATTAACTCCTAAGATTCTTAAAAATTCTCAAGAATACATATCAAAGAAATTTAACCTTAAGCATAATTATATTGATTTTGTTTTTCATGGCGGATCAGGATCGACTGTTGAAGAAATTAGAGAGGGAATTAGTTATGGTGTTATTAAAATGAATATTGATACAGACATGCAATATGCATACATGGAAGGAGCAAGAGATTATTTTAACGAAAATTCTGAATATCTAAAGGCACAAATAGGTAATCCTGACGGAGGAGATGTTCCGAACAAAAAATATTATGATCCAAGAAAATGGGTTAGAAAAGCAGAAGCTACTTTTGTAGAAAGATTAAAAAAAGCTTTTAAAGACCTAAATAATGTAAATACTTTGTAAAATTATTTACATTTGATAATTACTGAAATCTATAATAATGGCTTGGTTTAAAAGAAAAGATAAAGGAATTCAAACTCCTACAGAGGCAAAAAAAGATATTCCGAAAGGACTATGGTATAAATCTCCAACTGGCAAAATTGTAGATACAGAAGAATTAGAGAAAAATTATTATGTCAGCCCTGAAGATGGATATCATGTAAGAATTGGAAGTAAGGAATATTTTGATATTTTATTCGATGATAAATTCAAAGAATTAAATGCAAATTTAACTTCAAAAGACCCTCTTAAATTCGTTGATAATAAAAAGTATTCAGATCGATTAAAAGAAGCTACTAAAAAAACTAATCTAAAAGATGCAATTAGAACAGCTGTAGGTAAATCTAAGGGTAGAGATATTGTTATTGCTTGTATGGATTTCAGATTCATCGGTGGATCAATGGGTAGTGTTGTTGGTGAAAAAATTGCACGTGCGGCAGAATATTCTTTAAAAAATAAAATACCCTTTTTAATTATATCTAAATCTGGTGGAGCAAGAATGATGGAAGCAGCTCTATCTCTAATGCAACTTGCCAAAACATCTGTAAAACTGGCACAATTAGCAGAGGCAAAAATTCCATATATATCCTTATGTACAGATCCTACAACTGGAGGAACTACTGCTTCTTTTGCAATGCTTGGAGATATAAATATTAGTGAACCAGGAGCTCTTATTGGTTTTGCTGGCCCAAGAGTGGTTAGGGACACAACAGGAAAAGAATTACCTGAAGGTTTTCAGACTGCAGAGTTTGTTTTAGAGCACGGATTTTTAGATTTTATAATAGAAAGAAAAAAATTGAAGAATAAAATTAACTTGTATATAGATTTAATTCAAAATACACCCCTTAGAGATTAGTTAAAAATCACGTGAGTTATTTGTAAATAAATTTAAGAATTACTACTGACGAACTTCTTAACATTAGCCAAGCTCTTATGATAAAATAAATCCTGTTTTAATCTATTTTTTTACTATATTTGCCCCCTATTTTAGTTAATAGAATATCATACATAATAATCATTTAAATAATATTGGAATGTATTTAACAAAAAAATCAAAAGAAACTTTATTCAAAAAACACGGTAAAAATGAAAAAGATACCGGAAGCTCTGAAGGCCAGATTGCTTTATTCACGTTAAGAATTAACCACCTAACAGAACACTTGAAAAATAACCGTAAGGATTATAATACGGAAAGATCTCTTGTTAAACTTGTAGGTAAAAGAAGATCCTTACTAGATTATCTTACTAAGGTAGATGTCTTAAGATACCGTGCAATTGTTAAAGAATTAGATTTAAGAAAATAATATAAAAGAGGCTAATGGCCTCTTTTATAAATTTATACATAAATTATATTAAAGCTAGTAAATAGTTTTTCATTGGTAAGCAACTACAACAACACAACACCATTGTTTAATATTTAACTTAAAAAAAAATTATGAAACCAAAAGTTTATAAAGAGATAATTGACCTGGGAGATGGTAGAGAAATTTCTATCGAAACAGGAAAATTAGCAAAACAGGCTCATGGCTCCGTTGTTGTGCAATCAGGAAAATGTATGATGTTATGTACAGTTGTTTCCAATTACGAACAAAAGGATCTTGGTTTTCTACCACTAACAGTAGATTACAGAGAAAAATTCGCTGCTGCAGGGAGATACCCTGGAGGTTTCTTTAAAAGAGAAGCAAGACCAAGTGATGGTGAAGTATTAACCATGCGTTTAGTAGACCGTGTTTTACGTCCATTATTTCCAAAAGACTATACCGCAGAAACGCAAGTAATGATTCAGTTAATGTCTCATGATGAAGATGTGATGCCAGATGCGATGGCTGGTTTAGCAGCGTCAGCGGCTATTCAGTTATCAGATTTCCCTTTTGAATGCGCAATCTCGGAAGCAAGAGTAGGACGTATAAATGGTGAATTTGTTATAAACCCAACAAGAGCACAATTAGTAGAGTCTGACATCGACATGATGATTGGAGCTTCTGCTGATTCTGTTATGATGGTTGAAGGTGAAATGGATGAGATCTCTGAAGAAGAAATGGCGGATGCAATTAAGTTTGCACATGAAGCTATAAAACTACAATGTGCAGCTCAAATAAGATTAGCGGAAGCATTTGGAAAAAAAGAAGTTCGTGAATATGAAGGAGATAGAGAAGATAAAGATTTAGAGAAAAAGGTTCATGATATGGCATACGATAAAGTATATGCTATAGCAGAAGCTGGATCTGCAAAACATGAAAGATCTGCTGCTTTTAAAGAAATTAAAGCAGAAATAAAAGCTACTTTTTCAGAAGAAGAATTAGCAGAATTTGGTGATTTAGTTTCTGATTATTATCGTAAGGCTGAGAAAGCTGCAATTAGAGATTTAACTTTAAATGTTGGATTACGTTTAGATGGTCGTAAAACTGATGAAATTAGACCTATCTGGTCTGAAATAGATTATTTACCATCAGTACACGGTTCTTCAATCTTTACACGTGGAGAAACACAAGCTTTAGCTACTGTTACTCTAGGAACATCAAGAGATGCAAACAAAATAGATATGCCGTCTTTTGAAGGGGAAGAAAATTTCTATTTACATTATAACTTCCCTCCTTTTTGTACAGGTGAGGCTAGACCAATTCGTGGAACTTCTCGTAGAGAAGTTGGACATGGTAATTTAGCGCAACGTGGATTAAAAGGAATGATTCCAACTGACTGTCCTTATACGGTGAGAGTTGTATCTGAAGTTTTAGAGTCTAACGGTTCTTCTTCAATGGCTACAGTTTGTGCTGGAACAATGGCACTTATGGATGCAGGAGTTCAAATGATAAGACCAGTTTCAGGAATAGCAATGGGATTAATATCGGATGCTAAATCTGGAAAATATGCTGTATTATCTGATATTTTAGGTGATGAAGATCATTTAGGAGATATGGATTTTAAAGTAACTGGAACATCTGAGGGAATTACAGCTTGTCAAATGGACATTAAAGTAAAAGGATTAGGATACGAAATTTTAGTGAATGCACTAAAACAAGCTCGTGAAGGAAGATTACATATTTTAGGTAAACTTACAGAAACAATATCTACTCCAAACAGTGATGTTAAGCCTCATGCTCCAAAAATGGTAACTAGGACTATTCCAAATGAATATATCGGTGCTATGATTGGACCAGGTGGTAAAAACATTCAAGAATTACAAAAAACAACTGGTTGTACTCTAGTAATAAATGAAGATCCAATAACGGAAGAAGGTATTGTAGAAATTTTAGGAACTGATCAAGAAGGAATTGACACAGTACTAGCTAAAATCGAATCCATGCTTTTCAAACCTGAAGTTGGTAGCGTTTATGAAGTGAAGGTAATTAAAATATTAGATTTTGGCGCAGTAGTAGAATACCAAGAAGCTCCAGGAAATGAAGTTTTATTACACATTAGTGAACTGGATTGGAAAAAAACCGATAAAGTAACGGATGTACTTAATATGGGTGATGTATTAGATATCAAGTACTTTGGTGTAGATCCTAGAACTAGAAAAGACAAAGTATCTAGAAAAGCTCTAATAGAAAAACCAGAAGGTTATGTAGAAAGACCTGCTAGACCACCTAGATCAAACGACAGAGGTCGTGATAACAGAGGAAGAGATAACAGAAGATAAAACCAAATGTGCTAGAATTTTGTAAATTCTAGCACATTTTATAATTTTAATTTAATTTTCACAATTAGATGAGACAACTTAAAATAACCAAACAAGTAACAAACAGAGAGACAGCCTCTCTAGATAAATATTTACAAGAAATTGGTAAGGTTGATTTGATTACTGCTGAGGAAGAAGTAGAATTAGCTCAAAAGATTAAGGCTGGTAGTCAAGCAGCATTAGAAAAATTAACAAAAGCTAATCTTCGATTTGTAGTATCCGTTGCAAAACAATACCAAAATCAAGGATTAACATTACCGGATTTAATAAATGAGGGAAACCTAGGTCTTATTAAAGCAGCTCAACGATTTGATGAAACTAGAGGTTTTAAGTTCATATCCTATGCAGTATGGTGGATTAGACAGTCCATTTTACAAGCATTAGCTGAACAATCTAGAATTGTTCGTTTACCTCTGAATAAAATTGGATCTATAAACAAGATTAATAAAACTTACGCATTTTTAGAGCAATCCCATGAGAGACCTCCAAGTGCAGAGGAAATAGCCAAGGAATTGGATATGACTATCAATGATGTAAAAGAGTCCATGAAAAACTCAGGACGTCATGTATCAATGGATGCACCACTTGTGGAAGGAGAAGATTCAAATCTCTATGATGTACTAAGAAGTGGAGAATCACCAAATCCAGATAGGGCATTATTACATGAATCTTTAAAAACAGAAATTGAGAGAGCTTTAGAGACACTAACTCCAAGAGAAGCTGATGTAATTAGACTTTACTTCGGATTAGGAGAACAACACCCTATGACACTTGAAGAAATAGGAGAGACATTTGATCTAACTAGAGAAAGAGTTCGTCAAATAAAAGAAAAAGCCATTAGAAGACTAAAACATACTTCTAGAAGTAAAATACTTAAAACGTATTTAGGATAAAAACTTTAAAAAGGCCAGTATTTAAAATACTGGCCTTTTTTTTTTACATTTACTTAATGAAAAAACATCTTATCGCACCCTCAGTGCTAGCAGCCGATTTCAGTAACTTACAAAGAGATATAGAAATGATAAATGAAAGTGAGGCCGATTGGTTTCATATAGATATAATGGACGGAGTATTTGTTCCTAATATATCCTTTGGTATGCCAGTACTTAGAGATATAAATAAACATGCAAAAAAAACAATAGATGTTCACCTAATGATTGTTAATCCAGATCAGTATATAGAAACATTTGCTAATTTAGGAGCAGATATACTAACGGTACACTACGAAGCATGTACTCATACCCATCGAACTATTCAAACTATAAAAGCAGCTGGAATGAAAGCTGGAATAGCACTTAACCCCCACTCTAGCGTAAATCAATTAAAAGATATTATAACAGATATAGATTTGGTATGTCTAATGAGCGTTAATCCAGG
>JAPKAF010000062.1 GCA_028825365.1 Flavobacteriaceae bacterium
CATTCTTTACATCAATTATGAATTGAGCTAAGTTATATTTCCCTAAAATTTCATCATCTTTTGGCGTTGTTCCTTTATACGACATGGGGGAACTATAGTCTAAATCTACCACCAGGTTTTTAGCGTTTTCCAAATAAATTTTCAGCAGTTTAGAAGCGCTTCTTATGCTGCCTCCGCTCACAGAATTGGTAAGTATAACGGCTCCCACTTTTAGCTCAGGCAGATACCCAAAGTCGGCATGAAATGCGTGTGTATCTCCTCCATGTCCAATCAAACTCACAACAGTACTGTCATTTTTTTTAATGTTTTTAATCTTAATACTATCTGACACAAGTGCATAGCCATAAGCAAAAGGAGAAGCTAACAAAACATTTGTAAGCTGATCTTTTTCCATCTCTGCTAAAGAATTAGCTGCTATGATTTGCTTGGTATTGAAAGAACCATCACTAATAAGCATGGTTATGAAGTTGCTCATATCAATTACATTACTAGACATAAACCCTGCAGCTTCATCTCTTATTGATGGCTCTTTTGTCTGCTTTTTACCATCATAAGTTTTGGAAGTATTACTTAATTCATAGCCAATAGAACTGGAGGTCATATCTAGTGGTGTAAATATATTTTGCTTTAAATAATCAGCATAGGTAACACCGCTTACTCTTGATATTAGCTCACCAAGTAATCCATACCCTACATTGGAGTACGCCCATGTATATTGTCTTGGAGAAATCATTCTCTGCTTATTGAGTTCTTTAATTACCCAAGAAATAGAAGGTGGGTTATCAACGAAAAAGCCATTAAGAATATCACTAGGAAGCCCAGAGGTATGGCTAAGTATGTCATTTATATAAATCTGGTTGCCGTCATTAAAAGGGTTCTCTATATCTAAATCAACCAAATAATCTTTGATTGAATTTGTCACCTTTAGCTTTTCTTGTTCTTGTAATTGCATTACCGATAGCGCAGTAAATGCTTTAGTAATTGATCCTATACCATAGATTGTATTTGCATCTGCTTTTTTCTCATTTTCCAAATCAGAAAACCCATAGCCAGTTGCATAGACTATTTCTCCATTATCAACAATAGCAATACTGGTACCTGTGACTTTATTTTTTTTTAAAAGAGAAGTATATGTGCTGTCTATTTTTGCTTTTAACTCCTCAGAAATATTATTAATTTGAGCTATCCCAGAATAGGAGATTAAGAAGCAAAATACGAGTGTTATGATAAATTTTAGTTTCATATTTTATGTATTCAATATTTTTTTAATTAATAAACTCTTTAGTAATTTTAAAAATTTCTAAAACCACAATCAAAACAATAAGCAACCACATATCTGTCTTTTTCAGACAGGAACATCCTGCTCAAGCCACTCATTTTGTTCATTAAATCTTGGATTTGAATCGGGAGTATATCCTGTGCCATTGAAGTTAAATAATCATCAAATTCAAGCTTATTATTATAAGAGAAAGCTTTATAATCTTCTAACTCCAGTTTTGTGACCATAGAATTAATAGCATCATCTAAAGAGCCTAGCTTATCGACCAAACCTAATTCCAGAGCTGTATCCCCTCTCCATATTCTTCCTCCAGCAAATTTAAGAACGTCAGAGAAGTCCATATCTCTATTATTGGCAACCCTAGTGACAAAATCTTTATAGATTTTTTCTACACCTCCTTTGAATTGCTTATTAATCTCTTCATTCATACCTCTTCTCACATCATAAATTTCTCCAGATTTTGTCATACTTACACCGTCATAATTCATCCCCATCCATTTTGCTAATGGAGATAAATCTGGATAAATGCCGTATACACCAATTGATCCTGTTAGAGTAGTATTTTCAGCCCAAATTTCTTCTGATGTAGTGGTTACCCAGACACCGCCAGATGCAGCTATATCTCCCATGGATGTTATTACGGGCCTTCCAGTAGATTGAAACTCCTCCAAAGCATTTGTAATCATTGAAGAGGCATAGACATCACCCCCGGGACTATTAACCCTAAGCACAATTCCTTTTACATTTTCATCATCTCTAGCTTTATTAATGTTTTTTACAATACCTCCTGAGCCAGCAGTATTGAACCCTATATCACCAGTTACAATTGCTCCTTCAACATGAATAATAGCAATCTTGTTTTTTTCTTGAAGTTTTTTTTGTTTATTACTTATGTCATCATCTTTTAGGGTAGACAGATATTCTCTTCCTGAAACCCCCTCAGGCCTCTCATATTTCTCTTCACTACCATATTTTTCAATCAGATAATTTCTTGTTTCTTGCTTTGACATTAGCTTATCAACGAGACCAGTTGAGAGAGCTGTTTCACTGTTATCACCACCGTTTTCAGAGGCAAGTAAAGGATAATTATCTCCGAGATACTGAATTTTCCCTGACTCGAAGCCTCTCCCTGCTTCCATTTTGCTTTTATACTTTTCCCAAATAGGGGTTACAAACTCTAACCAAGCGAGCTTGTCCGTTTCAGACATGTCGTTTCTTGTATAACCTTCAGGGCCTGATTTAAAATCACCGGCAGCATAAACATTCATATTAACTTTAATGTTGTCAAAAAAATCTTTTTGATATAGCCTTACTCTACTGAACCCAAATGGAAGCACTGGTTCATAAGTGTCTTTTTCCAAAATTATCTCTGTCGCTTGTGAAGCCATGAGATATCCAGTAGTTCCCATACCGCTTGTAAAAGCAATAATCTCTTTACCGTTTTCTCTTGCCTCATAAAGAGCATCTGCTATTTTTAAGGCAGACGTGTAATAAGCACTTAAACCGTCAACATCAAGATAAATAGCTTTAAGATCATCGTCATTTCCAGCGTTTTTAATAATTTTTAAAAAATTTTCTAACTCAATTTGATTGGTGGAACTCCCAAAAATATCAAGTTCTTCAAAAGGATCATTTCTTGTAATTGCCTTATCCACAATCACTCCATTTGGCTCCAAGTATAAAACTTGATCCTCAGTCTCAACTTTATCAGATTCAAATAAAGAACCCAGGATGTAAAAAAAACCAAGTGTTATTAGCGTTAAAAAAAGAAATGTAAGGGTATTTGTAAAGACCCTTCTGAATTTTACAAGAACATCATCTACAAACGAGATCATATTTTTAATTTTTTTCATGTTTTAAATTTTCATTTTAATTAAATGTAATAGCTTTTTCAAGACTAAATTGGAAAATGTGATGTGGCATTAGACTAAGTTACCCCGCACAATAATCCCCGCTCTCCGCTTCTATATCTCCAGATCCTATTACCTTATTATCAATTGTACTAGGGGTTCCTAGGTATTCTATATATCCAGATCCTGTAACCATTGCTTTAATGCTGGTTTTTGCAACAACTTCTGCCTCTCCAGACCCGGTAACATTGGCTTCAACGTTTTGAGAAATAAGACATTCTCCATCAAAATCACCAGATCCAGTAACTTTAATTTTTAAATCTGTTGCAGTGCCAAGGATTTTTAAATCTCCACTACCAATTACCTTAGCGTCTACTCTATTAACATCAATATCAAGATTCATATTTCCAGAACCAGATATTTTTGCTTCAAATTGATCGCTTTTAATTTTATCATTAGTTAAAACATAACCCGAGCCAGTCAGAGATACATTATCCAAACTTGTAAAAGGTACTTTTATACGAATACTTTTTTTAGTGTTAATATTTACATGGTTTTTAATTTTAATGTTTAAAATTCCATTATTAGATTCAATAGTTACATATTCATGAATGTTTTCATCAGTAGTTACTCTAATGGTTCCTTCTGTACCTTTTTCCAATATAACATCCATACTACCAACAACATTTACTTTATGGTAATCTGAAGTTGTATGGGTTTTAGTCGTTATATTTCCGTTTCCTTTTACAATTTTAAAAACACCTACAGTACCTGAGGAAGTCGTTATATAGCAGCTCGATAATAATGTTAGTGCAATTAATAATAAATAGTGTATTGATTTATTCATGGTTTTCTGTATTTAATGTTGATGTTTTTTTTAAAGCTTAGTGCAATTGTAATAATAAAGTAAAGAACTGTATTGAGTAATACCATAAGAGGAATAAACCAATTGCCTAAAACTTCAGTAGCTCC
>JAPKAF010000063.1 GCA_028825365.1 Flavobacteriaceae bacterium
TCTTCCCATTTCGAACAGAGAAGTTAAGTCTAATTGCGCAGATGGTACTGCCATTGGTGGGAGAGTATGTCGCCGCCTTCTTCGAATCCCAGTCATTTATTTGGCTGGGATTTTTTTGTGTTTAATATTATAATTTTGTTTAATTTAAACTCAAATTTCTTTTAATGTATTATATAGGATATGATTTAGGAAGTTCTTTTTTAAAAATTGCTTTAGTCAATTCTTACGATGGAAATAAAATTGATATTATTCAAGAACCAGCTTTTGAAATAGAGACTACTTCTATAAATATTAGTTGGTTTGAACAAGACCCTGATTTTTGGTGGAAATGCTTATGCATTGGAACAAAGCGAATTATTGCCAAAAATAATATTAAATCATCTCAAATTTTAGGAATAGGAATTGCTTATCAAATGCATGGTTTAGTATTAATTGATGAAAATGGAAAATGTCTAAGAAAATCTATTATATGGTCTGATAATAGATCCGTTGAAATCGGAAATAAAGCTTATTATGAATTAGGTAATGATAAGTGTAAATCACATTTGTTAAACTCACCTGGAAATTTTACCGCATCTAAACTAGCTTGGGTCAAATCAAATGAACCTAATATTTATTCTAAGATCAATAAAATGATGCTTCCTGGTGATTATTTAGCTTATAGATTAACTGGAGATGTTACAACTACAATTTGTGGTTTGTCTGAGGGAATGTTTTGGGATTATAAAAACAAGAACATAGCTAATTGGCTTTTAGATTATTTTGATATTAATCCATCTATATTTCCAGATATAGTTGACAATTTTACAAATCAAGGGGTGGTTAGTAATATTGCCTCCAATCAATCTGATCTACCTATTGGTATACCAATTATGTACAGAGCAGGTGATCAGCCAAACAATGCTTTTTCTCTTAACGTCTTTAGTCCTGGAGAAGTTGCTGCTAGTGGAGGAACGTCTGGAGTTTTGTATGGCATAACAGAAAACCTTGTTTCTAACGAAGCTTTAAGGTTGAATAACTTTGCTCACGTTAATTACTCTTTATTAAAGCCAGTTATTGGCAAATTGCTTTGTATTAGTGGTGCTGGAATTCAATACAAGAAATTAAAAAATTCAACTAATAGTAAATCGTATAACTTAATGAACTTAAAAGCTTCATCTATAAATGTAGGAAGTTCAGGATTAGTTATACTCCCTTTTGGAAATGGTTCTGAAAGAATGTTTAATAATAAAAATATTGGCTCACATATTATAAATCATGATTCTAATACTCATGGAAATGATCATTTTTTTAGAGCTACTTTAGAAGGAGTTGCTTTTTCTTTTATTTATGGAATGGAGCTTTTAAAAAATGATAATTTAATTCCCTCAGTTTTACGCGCAGCTAATGATAACTTATTTCAATCAGAAGTATTTTCAACTACTATTTCGACTCTTTTGAATAACGAAATTGAAATTCATAATGTTTCAGGTGCATATGGTGCTGCTAGATCGGTAGGAGTTAAAAATCATGATATTAAATCTTATAGTAATGATTTTTCGAAAGGAGATTATATTAAATCCTTTGAGCCTGATAATAAAAAACAAAAATATATTGATGCATATAATATTTGGAAAGAAAAATTAGAAAAAATAATTTAAAAAATACAAAATGATAACTATTGGAAGAAAAGAATATTTTAAAGGAATTGGTGAAATTAAATTTGAAGGAAAAGATTCTAAAAACCCTTTGTCTTTTAAATATTATAATCCAAATCAAGTAGTTGCTGGGAAATCTATGCGTGATCATTTTAAATTTGCTATCGCTTATTGGCATTCCTTTGGAGGAAAAGGTACTGATCCCTTCGGAGCTGAAACACAAAATTTTCTATGGGATAAATCTCAAGATCCCATTCAAGCTGCAAAAGATAAAGCTGATGCAGCTTTTGAATTTATTAGTAAAATGGGATTTGATTATTTCTGTTTTCATGATTTTGATTTAATTCAAGAAGCAAATTCGCTTACTGAATCAGAAGACAGACTTAAGTCAATAACAGAGTATATAAAAGAAAAAAAAACAACTTCAGGAATTAAATTACTTTGGGGAACAGCTAATTGTTTTTCAAACCCACGCTATATGAATGGTGCATCAACGAACCCAGAATTTGATATTTTAGCAAGAGCAGGAGCACAGGTTAAATTAGCTTTAGATACTACTATTGCTTTAGATGGTGAAAATTATGTTTTTTGGGGAGGAAGAGAAGGGTATATGTCTTTACTAAATACTGATATGAAACGGGAGTTAGACCATATGGCTGAATTTTTAAAAATATCAAGAGATTATGCACGTAAAAATGGATTTAAAGGAACTTTCTTTATAGAACCAAAACCTATGGAACCAACTAAACATCAATATGATTTTGATACCTCAACTGCTATAGGTTTTTTAAAAGAATATAACTTAGATAAAGATTTTAAAATTAATATTGAGGTCAATCATGCTACACTAGCTAACCATACTTTTCAACACGAGCTTACGGTTGCTGCTAAATCAGCAATGCTAGGTAGTATTGATGCTAACAGAGGGGATTACCAAAACGGATGGGATACTGATCAGTTTCCTATCAATATTCAAGAAACCACAGAAGCAATGTTAGTACTGTTAAAATCAGGTGGTCTTCAAGGTGGAGGAGTGAATTTTGATGCTAAATTGAGAAGAAATTCAACAGATCAAGAAGATTTATTTATTGCTCATATTGGGGGAGCTGATACTTTTGCCAGAGCATTATTGATTGCTAATAATTTATTGACTGATTCTCCATATAAAGATTTTATTTCAAAAAGATATGAGTCTTTTGATACAGGTTTTGGAAGAGATTTTGAAAAAGGAAAGATTGAATTACAAGATCTTTATGAAATAGCTAAAAAAAATGGAGAGTTAAAATTAAAAAGTGGAAAGCAAGAATTTTTAGAAAATTTATTATTTAATTACATTAAATAAATATGTAAGTCAATTTATTTATTTAAATTCAACAAAAATTATTTAATTAAATATACTTACAATGGTAAAATCAGGCTTTTCATTGAATTATGCGGAAATACTATTATTGATCATTCCTGCCTTTATGGTTTTGATTTTAGTAGAGATTCTATATGGCCATTTTACTAAAAAACAAACCCATTCATTTATGGATACCCTTTCTAGTTTAAGTTCTGGGATGACTAATATTTTGAAAGATTCTCTTGGCTTAGTTTTGATAATTGTTTCTTATCCATACATCCTAGATTCAATAGCATTGTTTGAACTAGACTCTAGTATGACTTTATATATAGTTGCATTTATTTGTGTTGATTTTGCTAGTTACTGGAACCACAGACTTAATCATAAGGTAAATATTTTTTGGAATAGACATGTTATTCATCATAGTAGTGAAGAGTTTAATTTAGCTTGTGCTTTAAGGCAAAGTATCTCAGCTTGGATAGGATTTGGTGCTTTATTTTTAATTCCTGCAGCTTTATTTGGTGTTCCTGCTAATATTATTGCAGTACTCGCTCCACTACATTTATTTGCTCAGTTTTGGTATCACACTCAGCATATAGGGAAATTAGGTTTTTTAGAGTATATAATAGTTACACCTTCACAGCATAGGGTTCATCATGCTATAAACTCTATTTATATTGATAAAAATTTATCAGCTATTTTTTGTATTTGGGATCGTATTTTTGGAACCTTTCAAGAAGAATTAGATGAAGAACCTCCAGTTTATGGTGTTTTAAAACCTGTCAATACATGGAATCCAATAGTTATTAATTTTCAACATGCTTTTAATGTTATTCAAGATGCATATTATACCAATAGTTTCAAAGATAAACTAAGAATCTGGTTCATGCCTACTGGTTGGAGACCAGTAGATGTAATAGATAAGTTTCCAAGGTTAATTACAGAAAACCCAAAAGAGAGACCCAAGTATAGCCCTAAATACTCTTCATTATTAAAAGGAGTTGCTCTTTTTCATTTTATTTCTATAAACCTGTTACTTACTTTTTTTCTATATAATTTCTCAGACTTAAGTATTGATTTTAAATTAACTTATGGTTTCATTATTTGT
>JAPKAF010000004.1 GCA_028825365.1 Flavobacteriaceae bacterium
CTGAAGCAAAAACTGAAGCAAAAGCTGAAGAGAAATAACACATATTACAATAATTACACTTAATTATATATCATGGCAAAAATAACTGCTTCAGAAGTAAACAACCTGAGAAAGACTACAGGTGCTGGAATGATGGATTGTAAAAAGGCATTAGTTGAGGCTGATGGTCATTTTGAAAAAGCTATAGAAATTTTAAGAAAGAAAGGTCAGAAAGTCGCTGCTAAAAGAGCTGATAGAGATTCTTCAGAAGGCGCAGCAATCACCAAAACTAACTCTGACAATACTACTGGTGTTGCAATTGTTCTAGGTTGTGAAACTGATTTTGTTGGAAAAAATGATGATTTTGTTAATTTAGCAAATAAACTAGCAGAAATAGCACTTGAATGTAATTCTAAAGAAGAATTTTTAAAAGCTAAAATTGGTGAATTGTCAGTAGAAGAAAAGTTAATAGAGCAAACTGGCGTTATCGGGGAGAAAATAGAAATTAAAGCATTTGAGAAGGTTAATGCACCTTTTGTTGGTTCATATATCCACGCTGGTAATAAAATAGCCTCAGTTGTAGGGTTGTCTGCAAATGTTGATGGTTCGTCTACTGCAGCAAAAGATGTGTCTATGCAAGTAGCAGCAATGAATCCGCTTGCTTTAGATGAAAATGGTGTTGATTCAAATATAATTGAAAAAGAAATCGAAATAGCTAAAGATCAATTAAGGGCTGAAGGTAAACCTGAATCAATGCTAGATAACATAGCAAAAGGAAAACTTAAAAGATTCTTTAAAGACAACACTCTTGTAAACCAAGATTTCATAAAGGATAACAAACAAAGTGTAAAGAATTACGTTAGTTCTTATGACAAAGACTTACAAGTTGTTGAATTCAAGAGAGTAGCTCTAGGATAATACTTCTTCTTTTAATTTTTTTTTATATAATCAAAAAATCTACATTATCTTTGCTTAACTTCAAAATTAGGCATGAAATATAAAAGAATATTACTTAAACTTTCTGGTGAAGCCTTAATGGGCAAAAAGAATTTCGGAATTGATTCTGAAAGATTGCATGATTACGCAAAAGATATTAAGCAAATAACAGATCTCGGAGTGCAAGTTGCGATAGTTATTGGTGGTGGTAATATTTTTAGAGGTTTCGACAGTAATAACGAATATAAAATTGATAGAGTTCAGGGTGATCACATGGGGATGTTAGCAACCGTAATTAATGGTTTAGCACTTCAAAGTGCACTCGAAAATGTTGGCGCACCAACAAGATTACAGACTGCAATTAAAATTAATGAAGTAGCTGAACCTTTTATAAGAAGAAAAGCTATGAGGCATTTAGATAAAGGTAGGGTTGTAATATTTGGAGGCGGGACTGGAAACCCATATTTCACGACTGATTCTGCTGCTGTACTAAGAGCTATAGAGATAGAATCAGATGTTATTTTAAAAGGAACTAGGGTAGATGGTATTTATGATGAAGATCCAGAAAAAAATATTAATGCCATAAAATTTGATAATATTTCATTTGAAGAAGTACTAAAAAAGGGGCTAAAGGTAATGGATACTACAGCATTCACTCTTAGTCAAGAAAATAAATTACCAATAATTGTATTCGACATGAATAAAAAAGGGAATTTATTAAAATTAATTTCTGGTGAAAAGATAGGAACTACAGTTAACTTATAAATATTTTTAGATAAGATGGAAGAGGAATTAGAATTTATTTTTGAATCAGTAAAAGAAGCGATGACTAACGCTATAAAGCATCTAGAAAAAAAATTATTGAATATTAGAGCAGGTAAAGCTAATACTTCAATGCTAGGAAGTGTTGTTGTAGAGTATTATGGTTCTTTAACTCCTCTAACTCAGGTAGCAAATGTAAATACTCCCGATGGAAGAACTATAGTTGTTCAACCATGGGAGAAAAAACTACTCGTTGATATTGAGAAAGCCATCATGAATGCAAATTTGGGGTTTAACCCTATGAATAATGGAGAAAATATAATTATAAATGTTCCTGCATTAACAGAAGAAAGAAGAATAGATTTAGCTAAACAGGCTAAAGTTGAGGCAGAGGAAGCTAAAATAGTTGTTAGAAACTCAAGGAAAGATGCAAATAATGAAATCAAAAAAAATGAGGAATTTTCTGATGATTTAAAAAAGAATGCCGAACAAGATATTCAGGATATGACTAATAAATATATTGAAAGTATTAATTCAATATTTGAGTCTAAAGAAAAAGAAATTATGACTTTATAATTTTTAAATATTACAAATATTCTAATTGTAATTAATATCTTTACTACCAGTACATAATACAATCATATGGCTAGAGTGTTTTTAGTAGGGTTTTGGGATGCTGTTTCGAATTTAATATTAAGGAACAGGCTCATAATTATCACTTTATTAATTATAGCAACCTCATTTTTTGTTAGTCAATGGCAATACATCAAGTTTTCTAATACCGAGGCAAACTTATTACCAGATAATCACGAAGTAAACCTCCAATATTTGGAATTTACTGACAAATTTGGAGAAGAAGGTAATTTGATTGTAATTGGTGTAAAAGATTCACTACTATTTACTCCCAAGAACCTTAATGCTTGGAATAAATTATCTAAAGTTTTAAAAGACACAAACTTTATTGAGTCAGTCATAGCAATAGGAGATTTACAGAAGTTAAAAAAAGACAAGAAAAGACAACAGTTTTATCTAGAACCGTTTATTAAAGATACAATCAAGTCAGACCTTGAATTAATTTCACTAAAGAAAGAGTTATTCGAAAAGTATCCTTTTTATGATGAGTTTTTATTTAACACAGAAACAAAATCAGTAAGGACTGCTATTCATTTAAAAAAGTCAATTGTAAATGAACCTGCAAGAGAAGAGTATATTAACACAGTTTTAATTCCTAAGGTACGAGATTTTGAAAATAAGTATGGCATTGATATAAAGATATCAGGAATGCCTTATGTAAGAACAAAAAATGCTGAAAATATTAAAAGTGAACTTTCAACTTTTGTTATTTTGGCACTTATAATTACATCTATAATTTTTTTCCTGTTTTTCAGATCTTATAGAGCTACTTTCATTTCATTATTTGTAGTAATGGTTGGAGTTGTATGGTCAGTTGGGATATTAGGACTTTTTATTATAAATACTCCTCCTGGTGACTTTGAAATATCTGTTCTTACTGGACTGATACCTCCACTTATAATTGTGATTGGAATACCTAATTGTATTTTTCTGATTAATAAATACCAGCATGAAGTTAATGAACATGGAAATAAAGCCAAGTCACTACAAAGAGTTATTACTAAAATAGGTAACGCTACATTAATGACTAACGTTACTACAGCATCTGGTTTTGCTACGTTTATAATTACAGACAGTAAACTCCTTGAGGAATTTGGTATTGTAGCTTCACTAAGTATTTTAGCGATATTCGTTTTATCCATTTTAATAATACCTATAATTTATAGTTTTTTGCCAATTCCTGAAGAAAAGCATTTAGAGCATTTAAATAAAAGATGGATTACTTCACTTGGTGATTGGATTGAGAATACAGTAAAAAAAAGTAAAATTAATATTTATATAATATCTATTGCATTACTTGTTTTTAGTATAATTGGAATATATCAAATAAGGATTTCTGGAAGTATCATAGACGATATGCCACAGAAAGCAGACTGGTTTGACGACATCATGTTTTATGAAAAAGAATTTAATGGGATTATGCCATTAGAAATTTTGATAGACACTAAACGCAAGAAAGGAGTTACAAAACTTTCCACTATAAAGAAAATGAGTAAAATAGAGGATGTTATTTCAGAAATCCCTGAATTATCAAAGCCTATCTCAATGGTTAGCTTAGTAAAGTACTCTAAACAAGCTTATTACAATGGTAATCCAAAATATTATCAAGTTCCTACCTCACAAGAAAACAGCTTTATCCTATCATATGCAAAAAACTCAACTTCAGATTCAGATGTTGATTTAATAAGAAATTATGTTGATTCCACAGGTCGATATACTAGAATCACTGCATTTATGAAAGATATGGAGATTGAAAGAATGGAGGCTATTGAAGAGAAATTAAATTATGAAATTTCAAAAATAATGCCTTCAGACAATTTTGAAGTTTCAATAACTGGGAAGGCTTACTTATTTCAAAAAGGGACAAAGTATTTAGTTAAAAATTTAATTCTATCACTTTCATTAGCAATATTTTTAATTGCTATGTTGATGGCATACATGTTTAGGTCTGTAAAAATGATATTTGTCTCTCTAATCCCAAATCTATTACCACTAATAGTCACAGCTGGATTAATGGGGTATTTAGGCGTTGCGATAAAACCATCAACCATATTGATATTTAGTATTGCGTTTGGTATAGCTGTAGATGATACTATTCATTTTTTAGCGAAATATAGACAAGAATTAATTGCTAATAAATGGGAAATAAATAAATCTGTTTATAATGCACTTCGGGAAACTGGGGTTAGTATGTTCTATACCTCTATTGTATTGTTTTTTGGATTTTCAGTATTCACAGTCTCCGATTTTGGAGGAACAGTTGCTCTTGGAGCATTAGTTTCAGCCACCCTTTTATTTGCAATGCTATCAAATCTATTACTCTTGCCTTCTATGTTACTATCACTTGAAGGGGCTATAGCAAATGAGAAAGTTTTAAAAGAACCTTTAATAAAAATTATTGAAGATGAAGACGCAACAAATCAAATATAATTTATTTTAAAACTTTATATTTGATAATATAATTTTATAATCAAAATGAAAAATAATTCTGTAAAAGATCTTTTACTAAATACCGGTACACAATCACAAGTTAAAGTAAACGGATGGGTAAGAACGTTTCGTGCTAATCGATTTATCGCTTTAAATGATGGTTCATGTATTGATAGTATTCAATGTGTTATTGACTTTAAAAATTTTGATGATTCAACTTTAAAAAAAATAAATACTGGAACTAGTTTAGAAATTACAGGTTCATTAGTAGAGAGTCAAGGGAGTGGTCAAAAATTTGAAATTATAGTTTCTAAATTAGAAATATTAGGAGAATGTGATTCGGATAAATTTCCTATTCAACCAAAAAAACATTCATTTGAGTTTCTGCGTGATAATGCACATTTAAGAACTAGAACAAGTACTTTTAGTGCAATAATGCGTCTGAGGTCAAGTTTGTCTTTCGCAGTCCATAGCTACTTTAATTCTAACGGCTTTTATTACGTTCACACGCCGATAATTACAACAAGTGATGCAGAAGGAGCTGGAGAGCAATTTAGAGTGACTACACTTGACCCTAAGAATCCACCTTTAAATGAAAAAAACGAAGTTGATTACTCAAAAGATTTTTTTGGAAAAGAGACGAGCTTAACTGTGTCTGGTCAATTAGAAGCAGAAACATACGCTATGTCTCTCGGTAAAGTATATACTTTTGGACCAACATTTAGAGCGGAAAATTCAAATACATCAAGACATTTATCTGAGTTTTGGATGATAGAACCAGAGGTTGCGTTTATGGATTTAAACGGAAATATGGATTTAGCAGAAGATTTTTTGAAACATCTACTTAATCACATAATTAAAAATAATATTGATGATTTAAGTTTCTTGGAACAGAGGTTAACAAATGAAGAAAAGACAAAGCCACAGAATCTTAGAAGTGACATGTCATTAATAGATAAAATAAGATTTGTTATCGATAATGATTTTAAAAGGATCACCTACACGGAAGCAATAGAGATCTTAAAGAACAGCAAGCCAAATAAAAAGAAGAAATTTAAATATCTAATTGAAAATTGGGGAGCAGACTTACAAAGTGAACATGAAAGATATTTAGTAGAAAAACATTTTAAATGTCCAGTAATAATATATGACTACCCTGCCAATATTAAGGCATTTTATATGAAATTGAACGAAGATAACAAAACAGTTAAGGCGATGGATATTCTATTTCCAGGAATTGGAGAAATTGTTGGTGGTTCACAAAGAGAAGAGAATTTAGATATCTTAAATTGTAAAATGAAAGATATCGGAGTTAATCCCGAAGATTTGTGGTGGTATACAGACTTGAGAAAATTTGGTACAGCAAAACATTCTGGGTTTGGGCTTGGTTTTGAAAGGTTAATCATGTTTGCAACTGGGATGTCAAATATTCGAGATGTAATTCCATTTCCAAGAACTCCTCAAAATGCAGAGTTTTAAAAATTAGTTAAATGCTAAAGCAATCTCTAAAATTAAAATTATCTCAAAAGTTATCTCCTCAACAAATACAATTGATGAAGTTAATTCAACTTCCGGTATTAGATTTTGAGCAAAAACTAAAGCAAGAGATTGAAGAAAACCCTGCATTAGAAGTTAATGAATCTAATTCAACAGATGAAGAATTTGGTAAAGATGAAAATATTGATGTTGAGGATTACATAAATGATGACGAAATACCAGATTACAGATTAAATACATATAATTCATCAGAAACAAAAGAAAATGCGATTCCGTACGCTTCAGGGATATCATTCAACCAAGTAATTTTAAATCAAATTTATACCGAGAGATTAAGTGATTTTGAGATGAAAATTGCAGAATTCCTAGTTGGATGTATTGATGAAGGAGGCTACATTCGCCAAAGTATTGAAGATATAATTGATGATCTAGCTTTTACACAAAATATAAATGTTGAATATGATACAGTAAACACTATTTTGAAAGCTATTCAAAATTTAGACCCTGCTGGCATTGGAGCCAGATCACTACAAGAATGTTTAGCACTACAGCTAAATAGAAAAGGAACAGATAATCCAAATGTAGTATTAGCATTAAATATAATTGAAGACTCTTTTAATTTATTTACTAAAAGACATTTTGAAAAAATATTAACAAAATATCAAATCTCAGAGAAAGAACTGAAAATAGCAATTAAGGAAATTGAAAAATTAAATCCAAAACCGGGAAACTCGATTTCTAATAATAGCACAAAATTAGTTGAACAGGTTATTCCTGATTTTAAAATAGAAATAGTAAATAATGAATTATTACTTAGTCTTAATGGTAGAAATAAACCAGTAATGAATGTATCAAGAGAATATACAGAGATGTTAAAAGGGTATAGTTTAGAGAAAAATAGAAAATCTCAAAAAGATGCGGTTCAGTTCATAAAACAAAAATTAGACTCGGCAAAGTGGTTCATAGAGGCTATTGAACAAAGAGAACAAACATTAATGCTTACAATGAAAGCAATAATGACTTATCAACAAGACTATTTTTTATCTGGTGATGAAAAAAAAATAAAGCCAATGATATTAAAAAATATAGCTGATAAAATTGATATGGATATCTCAACTATTTCGAGAGTAGCAAATAGTAAGTACGTTGACACTCCTTATGGAACTAAACTAATTAAGGAGTTTTTCAGTGAATCTATGTTGAATAATAAAGGAGAAGAAATCTCCACAATTGAAATTAAAAAGATATTAGAAAAAATCATATCGGAAGAAGATAAACGTAAACCTGAAACAGATGATTCGTTAGTGAAACTTCTAGATAAAGAAGGTTATAAGATAGCTAGAAGGACAGTATCAAAGTACAGAGAGCAATTAAGTATTCCGGTAGCTAGATTGAGAAAAGAACTTTAATTGAAATAATTTTTTTAATTGCTGTTTAAAGAAACATCACCAATTCTGGTCGTGTAATTAATTTTTAAAGCATTTACTTTTCTGAGCTCTTGTTTAACGTCACCCACAATACCCATAGAGGCGTCTTTATCAACTTTTAAGGCAGTTGTCAAAAAAGGTCTAAGTTCTTCTCTCTTAGTCTCTCTTTCGGCATAAATAAAGGCTGGGACATCACTAACTTCAGCAAATTTGTCATTTAACTGAATTCTAGCTTCTTCTCCAAATTGATCTTTAAAACCATCATTTGGCTTTCCTAAATAAATATACATTACAAGATCTTTCTTGTCTAGTTTTTCAACTTGATTAGCAGCTGGTAATTCATTTTTTATTTTTAATTCATTATCTCTCATTACAGTAGCTACCATAAAAAAGAATAATAACATAAAAACTATATCAGGTAAAGAGGCTGTGTTAACAGCAGGAAGTTCACCTTTTTTTTTCTTATTGAACTTGGACATAATATCTTTTTATTGAACCTCAGATAATTTTTGAGGATATTCTAGTTTAATTTGAGTTATATTTTCTTTGAGCTTAGCTTTGCTACCTGGCCAATTAACATCTTTATAGTTTTTTTGCATTTCACTGTAAGATGTCCCAAATAATTCTTCTGCTCTAATATTTCTTAGATGAGTGTAAGCAGCAACTAATTCATTTTGGACAGATATATATGTAGCATAAGTTGTTTCTCTTTCATTCTTTAATGAAATAATTGCTTTATCTGGATTATCAGAGGATTTTGGGTCAGAAGCTCCTTTACAGTAACTACATTTATCTTCACCAGAACCTCCACCATTATCCAAAAACTTAATTGCAGCTTCTCTTAATTCCCCTAATTCCATTAAATTATCCTCTACTAAAAGCTGATCTTTATTATTTAATAAAACAGTGAAAATATTTTTTTTCTTGATAATAACATCTTCATCTGATTCTTCAATTGGAGGTAGTTTTCTACTTATTCCAGAATCAGTTTCAATAGTGGTTGTTACTAAGAAAAAAATTAGTAATAAAAATGCAATATCAGCCATTGATCCTGCATTAACTTCAGGGGAAGATCTTTTAGCCATAGTTTATTTTTTCATATTTTTTACTCCGAAAAAAATCATGATGCAAGTAGCAGCTACCATCAATGCATAAAACATAAATAATCCAGCGCTAACTAATCTTGAACCTGACTCTGAAAGAATATTACCATCTCTTAATGGAGTTTCTTCTCCAGTAGACAAAGCGAAGTAGCAAATCAGTGCAGTCACTAGAAAAATACCAACGACTTTAGATGTACTCACTAGTAGAGCCTTATTAGAACTAATATTTTTTATAGTAAAATATAAAACAGAAGAAATAATTAGTGCTAAGATTATATAAGCTACATATAATAAAATTCCTATTTGACCAATGTTACCATTGGTAATTAAAGCAACAAGTATTATACCCGTAATGGATAGTATACCAGCTGTGTAGTATGTTCCTTTATATAAATTCATAATTATTTTTTAAAGTTAACTAATAAATCCATAAGAGATATTGAAGCATTTTCCATATCATTTACAATACTATCAATTTTTGATATAATGTAATTATAAAAAATTTGTAAAATAATTGCAACAACAAGACCAAATACAGTAGTAAGAAGCGCTACTTTAATACCTCCGGCTACTAATGAAGGTTGCATATCTCCTGCAGCCTCAATCTTATCAAATGCTTGAATCATTCCGATTACCGTACCCATAAAACCAAGCATAGGTGCTAAAGCGATAAATAAAGATATCCATGATACATTTTTCTCTAACTGTCCCATTTGAACTCCACCATAAGCAACAACAGCTTTTTCAGCAGATTCTAAATCTTCGTTGGCTCTATCTAATCCTTGGTAAAATATGGATGCTACTGGACCAGGTGTGTTTCTGCAAATTTCTTTGGCAGCATCTAAACCTCCAGATTTAAGTGCTTCTTCAACATCATTAGTTAATTTATCTGAGTTAGATGTAGCTAAATTTAAATATATAATTCTTTCTATAGCGATGGCTAAACCTAGGATTAAACAAAGTAAAACAATCCCCATAAAACCAGGACCTCCTTCAATAAATCTCTTTTTTAGTTCTTGATGAAAGTTTTCACTTGCCACTTCTTCCATTACTGGAATTTCTTCTACAGCTTCAACAACAGGAGTTGCTTCCACTACACTAGAGTCAGTTACAACTTCAGTAACTTCCTGAGAATCATCTTGTAACAAATTAGTTTTTGCATTTAAGCTAGTTATCATAAATAATGATAAAACTGTAAGGATAGATAATAATCTTTTCATTTTATTTTTCTTTTAATTTATTTAAGGGTTTAAAGATATAAAAAAAATGCAATTTTAAATAATAAAAAATTTATGCAGAGAGGAAGGGATTCGAACCCTCGATACACTTTTGGTGTATACACACTTTCCAGGCGTGCGCCTTCGACCACTCGGCCACCTCTCTAAAATCAAAAATTACATTCTCACAAATAAACTGAAAAAAAAACTAATCTTAAAACAAATGATAAGTTATTTTAAGATATCTCACCACTAATGCTTAGTTCAAACATTTTTTTAAAGGTTTTGAAATTTACATTTTTAGTTAATAAAAACATAGATTTACATATTGCCGACTCTATTGTAATGTCTTTTCCTGAAATTATTCCTAGTTCAACTAATTTAATCGAAGACTCATATTGACCCATTTTAACACTTCCTTTTGGACATTGAGATACATTAATAATATATTTCTCTCTATCGATACAGGATTTAATTTCGTTTAAAAACCACTCAGAATTTAATACATTTCCTGATCCATAGGATTCAATAATTATTACCTTAGAATAACTATCTGATAAGTTATGCTTGACTACTTTTTTAGAAATACCGGGAAATATTTTTAATAAAGAAATCCTGTCATCAAGTGAGTCGTAAAAAATTGTATTCTTATCTGATGGCTTGAAAAGATTATTATAATTAATTTTTAAATCTACTCCGGATTTAGCAAGTTCAGGATAATTAAAACTTGCATAAGCTTTAAATTGGTCAGAATTAACTTTAGTAGTTCTATTACCTCTGTATAATTTGTTATTAAAATATAAACAAACTTCTTTAATGATATTACCTTGAATATTAGTATTTAATGAATTATCATGGACAGATCTAGCTAATTCAATAGAGGATATTAGATGCTCTTTAGCGTCAGTTCTAAGATCTCCTAATGGTAATTGAGAGCCTGTTAGTATCACAGGTTTTGATAAGTTTTGTATTAAAAAACTTAGAGCTGAGGCAGTGTAACTCATAGTATCTGTCCCATGTAAAATCACAAAACCATCAAAAGAATTATAATTATTTTTGATTATACCGACTAATTCAATCCAATTATCGATACAAATATTCGAAGAATCAATTGGGTTATCGATTGATATTGTCTCTATATGACAATTTAGAAGTTTGATTTCTTTGACTTTTTCTAAAATGTTTTCAAAATTAAAAGGCCTTAAGTATGGCTGGTTAGCCTCTTTAAACATACCAATAGTCCCACCAGTATATACTAATAAAATTTTTGACTTATTCATAATTATATTTTAAAAATATCTATTGAATTTTTAGATGTTATTTCGAATATTTTATTTATTGGAATAGAGTAAATATCACTCAATTTTTGGGCAATTATAGTTATATAAGAACTTTCATTTCTCTTCCCTCTATATGGGACAGGAGCTAAATATGGTGAGTCTGTTTCAAGTACTAAATGATCTAATGATATGTTTTTTAAAAATTGATCAATTTTTCCGTTTTTAAAAGTAACCACTCCGCCAATTCCTAACTTCATGTTAAATGAGATTGCTTTCAAAGCGTGCTCATAGGTCCCGCTAAAACAATGAAATATACCCCTTAGTTTTTCAGACTTTTCATATTCTAAAACTTCAAATATCTCATCAAAGGCGTCTCTACAGTGTATAACAATTGGTAGATCAAGTTTTTTCGCTAATCTTATTTGATTTGCAAAGGCCTCTTTTTGAATACTTAAGGTGGTCTTGTCCCAATATAAATCAATGCCAATTTCTCCAATCGCTACAATAGAGTTGTTTTTTACAACTTCATTTACATGATTTAACTCTTCTAAATAATTTTTTTTTACACTACAAGGATGAAGACCAGCCATCAAATGCATAACAGTAGGATATGCATTTTTCAAGTTAACCATTGATTCCGTATGAGATGAATCAATTGCGGGAAGAAAAAAATTATTGATATTTGAATCTAATGCACGTTTCACAACAGCATTAATATCAGCATCAAAATCTTTTAAATATAAATGAGTATGAGTATCTATAATCATATTAAAGCAAAGGTATAAATAGTTACTAAATATTTAGTAATTTTTTACAAGTAGCTTAGCCACCACTTATTACTTTTTGATTTATATATCATGTATTTTTTACAAATTGGAAATAAAAATAGTATAACTAATATCCAAACAAAATAAAGAAAAGTTTAAAAAATAAATTAGAGGTCTAAAGAATCTTTAATTTTATTATGCATAAGATGTTCAACAGGACTTTCTAAAGCCTCTTTAATAGCAACTAAAAAACCTACACTTTCTTTTCCGTCGATAATCCTATGGTCATACGACAAGGCCAAATACATTATTGGACGTATTTCAACTTTACCATTAATGGCGACAGGTCTTTCTACGATATTGTGCATTCCTAATATTCCACTTTGAGGGGGGTTAAGTATTGGAGTTGATAACATACTTCCAAATACTCCGCCATTTGAAATTGTAAAGGTTCCTCCAGTCATTTCATCAACAGTTATTTTAGAGTCCCTAGCTCTTATCGCTAACCTCTTAACTTCAGATTCAACCTCCATAAAAGACATTTTTTCTGCATGTCTAATAACAGGGACCATCAACCCTTTAGGTCCGGAAACGGCAATACTTATATCACAGTAATCATAAGTGATCATTTCCTTACCATCAATCATTGAATTAACAGCAGGGAATAATTTTAAAGCTCTTACAACTGCTAAAGTGAAAAATGACATAAACCCTAGTCCAACTTCATGTTTAGATTTAAATTCTTCTTTATATTTTGATCTTAGATCAAATATTGCAGACATGTCAACTTCATTAAATGTAGTTAGCATAGCTGTTTCATTTTTTACTGTAACTAACCTTTCAGCAACTTTTCTTCTAAGCATTGATAACTTAGTTCTACTTTCGCCTCTGTTACTATTATTAGATGGAGAGCCCATAGAAGGTTTAGAATTAACAGCATCATCTTTTGTTACCCTTCCATCTTTTCCAGTTCCAGTAATATTAGATATTTCTAAATTATTTTCTGCAATAATTTTTCTGGCTGATGGGCTAGCAATATGTGATTTAGTATCTGATTGCGGTTTAGAAACTTCTACCACTACCTCTTTAATAATATTTTCATTAATTAATTCAGGCTTATTCTCATTAGTAGCGCTAGTGTCAATCAGACAAACTACTTGACCTACATCTACTGCGTCCCCTTCTTCAGCCTTTAAAGTTATTATTCCACTTTCTTCAGCGGGAAGCTCCAGTGTAGCTTTGTCGCTATCAACCTCTGCTATTACTTGATCTTTTTCAACATAATCTCCATCAGAAACAAGCCAAGTAGCGATCTCGACTTCTGTAATAGACTCTCCTGGTGACGGAACTTTCATTTCTAAAATCATACTTTATTTTTTTACTCTTTGGTTATTTTTCTCTTTATCGAATACATAATCTATCACTTCTTGATGTCTTTTTTTGAATCTTGTCAAACTACCTGCAGCTGTAGTTCCATATGTCCTTCTTGAGGCAACTCTAAAATTCTTAGCATCATCTAGATTCATGAGAATATGAGTGTAAGCGCCCATGTTTCTTGGCTCTTCTTGGGCCCAAACAAAATCTTCCGCAGATGAATATTTTGAAATGATTGATCTAATTAAATTAACAGGTAATGGAAAAAGTTGTTCAACCCTAACCAGCGCTACGTCATCTCTACCTAATCTATCTTTTTGATCTAATAAATCATAATAAAATTTACCAGAAACAAAAACTACAGTATTAATTTTTTTTAGTTCTACTACACTCTCGTCATCTATTAAAGGCTTAAAAGCTCCTTTAGTAAATTCATCGACAGATGATAAAACTTTAGCGTGTCTTAATAAACTTTTTGGAGTGAAAATTACTAATGGTTTTCTAAAACCTGCTTTCATCTGTCTTCTTAAAATATGAAACATATTTGCCGGAGTAGAACAATTAGCTATGTACACATTATCCTTTGCACATAATTGTAGATACCTTTCCATTCTAGCCGATGAATGCTCTGCTCCCTGGCCTTCGTAGCCATGAGGTAACAACATAACTAATCCATTTTGAGTTTTCCATTTATCTTCTCCTGAAAATAAATACTGATCAATTATAATTTGTGCTCCATTGCTAAAATCTCCAAATTGAGCCTCCCAAATATTTAATGTTTTAGGGCTAGCCATAGAGTATCCATAATCAAACCCTAGTACAGCATATTCAGAAAGGAGAGAATTATAAATACTAAAAACTCCTTGATCATCACTAATATTATTATGAAGTATTATTTCTTCCTCACTATCTTCCACTTTAATAACTCCATGCCTATGTGAAAAAGTTCCTCTTTCTACATCTTGACCTGATATTCTAACGCTAAATCCTTCTTCTAATAAAGAGCCATAAGCAAGGTGTTCAGCCATTGACCAATCTAGCTTATCTTGTTCGAACATAACAAATCTGTTGTTTACTAATTTTTTTATTTTATTAATAAACTTTTTTTCATCGGGAAGAGTTGAAAGCACATTGACGATTTTTTCCAATTTTAATCTCGGATATGTCGTGTCAATTACTTCCATCATTTTGCTTTGATTAGCTTTTTGATAATCCTTCCACTCAGAACTCATAAATTCAGTTATGACTGTTTTTTTATCTTTTTTGGAATCTTCTAAAAAATCATTTAAACTAGCCTTGTAATCAGTTTCTATGGTTTTTACATAGTTTGAATCAATTATTCCGTCATTTATAAGCTTTTTGGAATAAATATCTTTTGGATTTAAATGTCTAGAAATGGCTTTATATAATTTTGGCTGTGTAAAGCGAGGTTCATCTCCTTCATTATGACCATATTTTCTGTAACCAAGTAGGTCAATAAAGACGTCCATTTTAAATTTCATTCTAAATTCTAAAGCAAATAAAACAGCATGAATTACTGCCTCAACATCGTCTGCGTTTACATGCATAACCGGCGATAGGGTAACTTTTCCTACGTCTGTACAATACGTACTTGATCTCCCGTCTAAATAATTTGTAGTAAATCCAATCTGGTTATTTACAACAATATGGATTGTTCCGTCTGTTTTATAGCCATCTAAATTAGCCATCTGAACAAGCTCGTATGCAATACCTTGACCAGCTATTGCAGCATCGCCATGAACAATAATTGGAAGTACTCTTTCAAAATTATTTTTATGGTAATTATCTTGTTTTGCTCTTACAATCCCTTCTACTACAGAACCAACAGTTTCTAAGTGAGATGGATTTGGTGCTATACTAATATTTACTTTTTTTCCAGTATCTGTTTCCCTATGACTTGTCCATCCTAAATGATATTTAACGTCCCCATCAAATACTTCTTCTTCATAATCTTTACCCTCGAATTCACTAAATATTTCTTTGGGTGATTTACCAAAAATATTAGTCAGAGTATTAAGCCTTCCTCTATGAGCCATACCCATTACAAACTCTTTAACTCCAAGGTTTGCAGCGCTTTCTATTAGTGAGTCAAGTGCAGGGATTAAAGATTCCCCTCCTTCAAGTGAAAATCTTTTTTGACCAACATATTTGGTATGTAAAAAGCTCTCAAAAGAAACTGCTTGAACTAATTTTTTTAGAATATGTTTTTTTTGAATTGGATTTAGAGTTGGATGATTGTCATTTTTATTTAGCCAGTCTTGAATCCATTTCTTTTTTTCTGGATTACGTATATACATGTATTCAACTCCAGTTGCCTCACAGTAAATTGCTTCTAAATGTTGAATAATTATTTTCAATGGCTGTGGCCCAATCCCTAAAATATCCCCGGCATTAAATATGTTATTTAAATCATTTTGATTTAAATCGAAATTATTAATATCTAGATTCGGTGTATACGTTCTTCTATCTCTAACCGGATTTGTTTTAGTAAATAAATGGCCTCTAGATCTGTAAGCATCGATTAAATTAATAACATTAAACTCTTTTTTTAAGTCATCTGGGATTTGAGTAGCTACTCCGTCTACAATTTGATCAATAGAATTATTATTAGATCCGAAATCATAGCCTTGAAAAAAAGCTCTCCAACTTGGCTCTAAAGAATCTGGGTTTTCCAAATATTGATCATATAGATCAGCAAAGTATGCAGAATGTGCGGCATTTAAAAAAGAAAAATTGTCCATTTTTTTTCGAAGGATTTTCTTACATACAAAGTTAAGGAAAAATATAAATTCTAACTAAATAAGTAACTTTTAAATAAGTAACTATATTTTATATTTTTCTCTCCATTAATGAATTCCCAAATTCATATAATAATTCCTTTTTTTCTTTTGATATTTTTAAAGAATCTAATATTTGAAAAGCTAGTTTTGTATATTTTTTTATCTCAGTTATAGTAAAATCAACTGAACCACTTTCGATAAACAAAGCCTTAGATTTGTCAATTTTTTCTTGAGAGTTATTATGGTTAGAGTATAATTTAATTAATTTAATTCCTTTTTCTGAAGGAAGAAATTCAATAGCTTTTAAATAGAGATAAGTTTTTTTATTTTCTAAAATATCACCACCAATCTTTTTTCCAAATTTCGATTCATCTCCAAAAGCATCTAGGTAATCATCTTGAAGTTGAAAAGCAATACCTAGGTATTTACCAAAATCATATATTTTATTTTGATCTTCTTTGCTTGCTTGAGCTATTATAGCTCCCATTTTCATAGAAGCACCTAAAAGAACAGCTGTTTTGTAAGTAATCATTTTCAAATAATCCTCAACCTTAACATCATCTCTTGTCTCAAAATCCACATCATATTGTTGGCCTTCACAAACTTCAACTGCAGTTTTACTAAAAAGTTTTGCTAAATCAACAAAGACATTACCTTCATATTTTTCAAAAAGCTGATAAGCTTTAATTAACATTACATCACCCGATAATATACCTGTACTAATATTCCATTTTTTATGCACAGTTATATTTCCTCTTCGTAGATCAGCAGAATCCATTATATCGTCATGCACTAAAGAAAAATTATGAAAAACTTCAACAGCCAAAGCAGCATCTAATCCAGAATGATAATTGTCAGAAAAAATATCTGTTGCCATTAGAGTTAAAATCGGACGAAGTCTTTTGCCTTTCAATGTTAAAATATATGAAACGGGGTCATATAAATTTAAAGGCTCTTTATTTAATGGAAAGCTTTTAAGGTAATCCACAAAAACTTCTCGGTATTGACTTACTGTTAGCATGATGCAAAAATAATGTATTTAATTACATGAGTAAATTATATCAATAAAAAACTTAGAAAACTTTTGTGGTATCTAAAGTTTCCAACTATATTTGTGTCCCAATTTAAAATTATGATGAAAGAAACTTTGTCCATTCTAGTACTATTTGCAGGGATAAACATGTGTTTAAGTCAGTCTTATAATTTAGAGATTGAAATAAATAATATTGAAATTGGTGGAGTAATTTATATGGCTATATATAATAATTCAGACGCATTTGAAAATGATAGTGATGAAAAAGATATTCAAAGAAATAGATGGGTGAAAAATGTAGTTGAGAATATTAGTATAGGTGGATATAGAAACAGTATTATTTTAAAAGAAGGGGTGTATGCAATAAGTTTATTTATTGACTCTAACGATAATGAAAAACTGGATAAAAATTTAATTGGAATTCCGACAGAACAGTATGGTTTTTCGAATAATGCAATTGGATTTCTAGGAAAGCCAACATTTAAAAACGCATCTTTTGAAGTAATAAAAAACTCCAAACAAATAATTAAATTAAAATGAAGGATAAAATAATAAATAAGGCAACAGATCTTTTTTTAAGCTTAGGGTTCAAAAGTGTAACCATGGATGATATTGCAAACGAATTAGGCATGTCGAAGAAAACTATCTACACTTATTTCGAAAACAAAACATGTTTAGTTGAGGAAATAACTACCCATTTATTTAAAAAAATCACAGATGGATTAAGTGAAATTAAAACAAAATCATTAGACCCGATTACTGAACTTCACGATATAAAAATATTTTTAATGAATTCTCTTAAGGGAGAAAAAACCTCTCCTTATTTTCAGTTACAAAAATATTATCCATCAATTCACAAAGAGCTCAAAAAAAAGAAATTTGAATTTGTATTAGAGTCAACTAAAAAAAGTTTAGAAAAAGGTGTTGAACTTGGCATATTTAGAAAAAAAATAAATGTAGAATTTATTTCAAGGTTATATTTTAATGGAATTATGGGGATAAGAGACCTTCAAATATTTCCAACAGAAAAATTTAAGCCAGTTCTTTTAATGGAGAACTATTCTGAATATCATCTTAGAGCCATAGTTACTAAACTAGGATTAAAAAAGTTAGAAAAATTTTTATTAAATCAATCAAAAGTGTAATATGAAAAACATACTGTTCTTTTTTATAATTGTATATAATTCTGCATATTCTCAAACTGATAAAATGAATTTAAGTTTAGAGGAGGCAATTAATTATGCGCAAATTAATAATGCAACTTTAAAATCTGCTGATCTACAAATTAAAGCAGCCGAAGCAATTAAACGGGAAACAATTGCGATTGGGTTACCAAAAATAAATGCTAGTATAAATTATAATAGTTGGATAAAGCAGCAAGTATCATTAATTCCGGCAGCAGCATTTGATAATACACAAAACATTGTTGATGTAGTCAATAATTATTTTAATGTAGATCAAAACAATAATAACATTAATCAAGCAGAAGGATTAATTCCTTTAAAATTTGGAACCAAACAATCCCTTAACGGAAATATAAACTTAACACAATTAGTTTTTGACGGGTCTTATTTTGTTGGAATAAAATCTGTTCAAATTTATGTAGACATTGAAGAAGGAATAAGAAATAAAACTTCTATTGAATTGAGAAAAAGCACTATTGAATCTTATGGAAATGTGCTCTTGGCTAAAGAAAGTGTCCGTATTATAAATAAAAATATAAAAATCGTTGAAAACACATTAAATGAGTTAATAAAAATATATGAGAATGGCCTTACCGAAGAAGAAAACGTGGAGCAGTTACAAATCACATTATCAGGCTTAGAGAGTAATTTGAAAAATGGTTTGTTACAAGAAAAATTAGCTTCACAGCTATTAAACCTTATCCTAGGATTAGAAATTAATCAAGAAATTAACTTAACAGAAAACTTTGAAGATCTTATTGATAAGAGTATTGACATATCAATAATTTCAAAAACTAGTGACACAAAAAAATCTGCAGATTACATAATTAAGGATAATGAAAAAACTTCTAAGGAACTATTGGTCTTTTATGAAAAAACTAAACTTTTACCAACCATAAATGCTTTCTTAAATGCAGGCTATCAAGGATACTCAGATCAATTTAACTTTACTAACAGCTCACAAAAATGGTATGGGTCTACAATCTTTGGACTTAAAATGGATATTCCAATTTTGAGTTCTGGAGAGCAATTGTCTAAAATTACTAGAGCTAAGATAGAATTAGAAAAATCAAATTTACAATTAAGTGAACTAGAAAAAAAGTTAAATATTGAAACTAATCTTGCTAAAGGAAATTATCAATTTGCAATTGAAGATTACTACAACAAGAAAAGAAACCTTGAATTAGCGGAAAGAATTGAAAAAAAGAATCAAATCAAATTTACAGAAGGAATAGCATCTAGTTTTGATTTAAGAGAAGCCCAAACTCAACTTTACAAATCACAACAAAGTTATTTGTTATCCATGCTTACTATAATCAACTCAAAGGCTAAATTAGAATCATTAACATCTGAAATCTCTAAAAATTAATTTAATTATGAAAAAAATATTTATAATAATCAGTTCTTTAATTTTCTCTTGTCAGAGTGATAATAAATCTATTGAAGAGGTTATTAATTCTAACGATATAGATTTAATAAAACTAAAAAGAAAAGAAATTACAGATAATCAACAAGAGATTTACAAAAAAATAAGTCTTATTGATGAAAAATTGAGTGAAATAGAAAACAATTCTAAATATCCGATTGTTTCAACTATCAATGTAAAAAATGAAATTTTTAAGCACTATGTACAACTGCAAGGAGATGTGAAATCAGATAAAATTATTTCAATTTATCCTGAATTTTCAGGAATTCTTAAAAATATTTATGTTAAAAGTGGAGAAAATGTAAGTCAAGGTCAAGTTTTAGCTACAATAGATGATGGCGGATTAAAGCAACAGTTAGCACAACTTGAAATTACTTATAATTTAGCTAAAACAACATATGAAAGACAAGAGAGGCTTTGGAATCAAAAAATAGGAAGTGAAATTCAGTTTTTACAATCAAAATCTATGTTTAACGCTCAAAGCAAGGCAATAGAACAATTAAATAAACAGTTAGATAAAACAGTAATTAAAGCTCCATTCTCTGGTGTTATTGACAATGTGATTGCAAAACAAGGAGAGGTCGTATACCCTGGAAGGTCAAATTTAATGTTGTTAGTAAATATGGAACAAATGTTCGTGGTTTCTAAGGTCCCTGAGAATTACATCAATACTATAACTAAGGGAAAAGAAATAACAATAGAAGCTCCAATGCTAAACATGACGTTAAAATCTAAAATCAGATTAGTCGCTAATTTTATAAATCCGTCTAATAGAACGTTTAGAATTGAGGCTGACATTCCTTACAATGAGTATAAAATAAAGCCCAACCTAAACGTAAAAATAAATGTCAACGACTATACCAATAAAAATGCAATTCTAGTTAAGTTAAATTATATAAATATGGATAGTAATAATGATCAATATGTATATAAAATCATCAATAAAAAAGGAAGGTCTTACGCTTCTAAAACTATTATTCAAACAGGAAAAGATAATGGGGACTTTGTGGAAGTTCTTAAAGGTTTAAGCGCAAACGATGAAGTAGTAAGCGAGGGTGCAAGAAAATTGACAAACAACAGTATAGTAAAGATCATTAATAACTAAATCTAAGAAATTGAAAAATAATCTAGAAAAAGAATTTAAACCGTCTTCTTGGGCTATTAATAATAGTGTGACAATTTATGTTTTAATGGCCTTAATACTATTTTTGGGGGTTAGTTCTTATTTTAATATGCCAAGAGAAGATTATCCTGAAATTAAAGAAAATATAGTTTTTGTAAGTTCAATTTACCCAGGAAACACTTCAGAAGACGTAGAAAAGTTAATTACTGAGCCATTAGAAGATAAATTAAAATCACTAAATAATATTGAAAAAATCAGTTCTTCATCTCAAGAAAACTTTTCAATTATAATCATAGAGTTTAATGATGAAATTAGTTTTTTAGAAGCAAAGCTTAAAGTAAAAGATGAAATTGAAACTGCTACAGCCAGCGAAGATTGGCCAATGTTTAATAATGTAAAAGTGGATCCAAGTGTTTTTAATTTAACTTTTACAGAAGAAATGCCAATATTAAATATCAATATATCTGGCGATTATACAACTAGTAAACTAAAACAATATTCTGAAATACTACAAAAAGAAATAGAGAGCCTAAGTGAAATAAAGAAAGTAGACATAAGAGGTGCATTAGATAAAGAAATAGAAGTTGCCGTGGACATCTATAAAATGATGGCTGCAAAAGTTAGTTTTTATGATGTCATAGGCGCTATACAAAATGGGAATATCTCTATTTCTGCTGGGAGTTTAAAAGAGAGTGAGCAGAGAAAAACATTAAGGATAATTGGTGAGATTAGTTCGCCTATAGACTTGGAGAATTTTGTTATAAAAACTGAGTTTAATAGCCCTGTTTTATTGAAAGATATAGCTACTGTAAGCTTTAAAGAAAAAGAAACTACAACATTCGCTAGAGAAAATGGTGAGGCTGTTGTAATGTTAGATGTAAAGAAAAGATCTGGACAAAATATGATTGAAGCGGCTGAAAAAACACGCAAAATTGTAAATAAGACTCTAAAGGATGTTTTCCCAAAAAACTTAAAAATTAGTATAACTAACGATCAATCAGAACTGACTAAAAACCAAGTTATTGATTTAGTAAATAGTATAATTTTTGGTATTGTATTAGTTGTTACTGTTCTTCTGTTTTTTCTTGGATTTAAGAATGCTTTGTTTGTTGGGTTTGCGATACCTATGTCCATGTTCATGTCATTATTTATATTAGACACACTTGGGTATACACTAAATACAATGATACTTTTTGGTCTAATTATGGGTCTTGGTATGCTAGTTGATAATGGAATTGTTGTTGTAGAAAATGTTTACAGGCTGATGGAAAAAGAAGGTCTAAATAGAATTGAAGCAACTAAAAAAGGTATATCAGAAATCGCATTTCCAATAATAATCTCTACCGCAACGACAATAGCTGCCTTTATTCCTCTAGGACTTTGGCCTGGAAGAATTGGAAAGTTTATGGTGTTTTTCCCTATAACTCTTTCTGTCGTATTGGGTTCATCATTATTTGTAGCTATTTTTTTTAATTCAGTTTTAGTTTCAAAAATGATGAAGATTGAGGATACTAACATGCCTTTAAAAAGAATAATTAGAATTACAAGTGTATTAGCAATATTTGGATTTGCTTTCTTGGGGTACGGGTTATTTGATTGGGATTCTGGAGAAACTTACAGATTCATAGGTACACTACAAATCTTTGTTGCAATTAATTTTTGGATATACAGATTGTTTTTAAGAAGAGCTGCCAATAATTTTCAACAAAAATTATTGCCAAAAATTGATACTTTATATGAAAATACATTAAAGAAGATACTAATAGGTAAGCGACCTTATTTAATAATTTTATCCGCTACACTTCTTTTGGCATTATCTTTTTATGGATTTGGGAAGTCTATAGAATCTCAAAGAACAAGTATAGAGTTTTTTCCAGAAGAGGATCCTAGACAAATCACAGTTTATATAGAATATCCCGAAGGAACTGACATCGATAAAACAAATGAGATAGCAAAAAAAATAGAAAAAGAAGTTTATTTAATAATAAACTCTGATAAGTTTAAGGACGAGTCTGGATATAATTTTATGGTAGAAAGTACAGTTTCGCAAGTTGGAGAAGGTTCAGAAAATGCTGAAACTGAACTTGGAACTGCTTCTGAGATGCCTAATAGAGCTAAAATCACTTTAACTTTAAGAGATTTTAAATTCAGAAATGGTGTTAGCTCAAGATTGCTTAGAAAAGAAATTCAGGATAAGCTTAAAAACAAATATCCTGGAGTCTCAATAGCGGTAGAAAAAAATCAATCTGGCCCTCCTGTTGGGTATCCAATTAATATAGAATTAACAGGGGAGGATTACTCCTTACTTATAGAAAAAGCAGAAGAAATTACAGAGTTTATTAATAAAAGAAATATTCAAGGAATTGAAGAGCTAAAAATTGATGTAAATAAATCTAGAGCTATAAGTTTAATTAATGTAGATCGTATTAAAGCTGGTGAATTAGGAATAAGTGCTGGTCAAATAGGTCAACAATTGCGCACCTCTTTATTCGGATCTAAAGCAGGTGTCTATAAATTAGATGGAGAAGACTATGATATAAATATTAGATTCAATAATAGTGACAGGTATTCAGAAAACTCTTTATATGATCAAAATTTAACATTTAAAGATCCCTCAACTGGAAAAACTAAAGAAGTTCCAATCTCTTCAATTACTAGTAAATCTCAGACAACAACCTTTAGTGAAATAAAACACAAAAATTTTAAAAGAATTGTTACAATTTATTCAGGTTTATCTTCTGGTTATACGGATGCAGGAGCAATTGTTTCACAAATTGAAAATGAAATGTCAAATTTCCAACAGGGCTTGAATAATGTGAATGTAGATTACACTGGCCAAATTGAAGAGCAAAACAAAAATGGTAAATTTTTGATATCGGCATTCTTTACAGGATTAGGCCTAATATTCTTGTTACTTATTTATCAGTTTAATTCAATAAGTAAGCCGACCATTATTATGATAGCTATTTTTTTAAGTCTAATTGGTGTTTTTGGGCATCTTGTTATTAGTGGTAATCCTTTTGTTATAATGATGACAATGATGGGGATAATTGCTCTTTCAGGAATAGTGGTGAATAATGGCGTTGTTTTGTTAGATTATTCTGAAATACTTCTAGAAAGAAAAAAATTAGACCCTAAGAATAATAAGCATGAAATAGAATTAAAATTTGAATCTATTGTAGAATCTTGCAAGTCTAGACTTAGACCAGTGCTGTTAACTGCTATTACTACCATATTGGGATTAATTCCATTAGCTATAGGTTTTAATATAAACTTTTATACACTGTTTAGTAGCTTCAATCCAAACATTTATATGGGTGGAGATAATTTTGTGTTCTGGGGACCTTTAGCCAAAACTGTTATTTCGGGATTAGTAGTTGCTACTTTTTTAACTCTATTTGTAGTTCCTTCACTGTTTTTAATGATTGAGAAATTTAAATTGTGGATAAGATTAAGATATAAGTAATATCTTATTAAATTTGTAATTATAATAATAGACTATGTATAGAACTCACAATTGTGGAGAATTAAGGATTTCGGATTTAGGAAAGGAAGTAACGTTATCTGGATGGGTCCAAAAATCTAGAGATAAAGGGTTTATGGTTTGGGTTGATCTTAGAGATCGCTATGGAATATCTCAACTAATATTTGATGAAGAGAGAACTTCAAAAGATATTTTACAAAATGCTAAGTCACTAGGAAGAGAGTTTGTTATACAAGTAAAAGGAGAGGTTATTGAACGAAGTTCTAAAAACCCTAATATACTGACTGGTGAAATTGAAATTTTAGTAACAGAGTTAAAAATCCTTAATAAATCAAAAGTTCCACCATTCACAATTGAAGAAAAGACAGACGGAGGTGATGAGTTAAGAATGCAATATAGGTATTTAGACATAAGAAGAAATTCAATAAAAGATAATTTGATCCTAAGGCATAAAGTAACACAAGAAGTGAGAAGTTACCTGTCTTCCAGTGATTTTATTGAGGTAGAAACTCCTTACTTAATTAAATCAACGCCAGAAGGTGCTAGAGATTTTGTTGTTCCGTCAAGAATGAATGAGGGAGAATTTTATGCATTACCACAATCCCCTCAAACTTTCAAACAATTATTAATGGTTGGTGGATTAGATAAATATTTTCAAATTGTAAAATGTTTTAGAGATGAAGATCTAAGAGCTGATAGACAACCTGAATTTACCCAAATCGATTGTGAAATGTCTTTCGTTAATCAAGAAGATATTCTAAATACTTTTGAAGGATTAACAAAACATTTAATCAAAAAAGTTAAAAATATTGATATTAAATCATTTCCAAGAATGACTTATGATGATGCCATGTCAAAATATGGATCTGATAAACCTGATATAAGATTTGGAATGGAATTTGGTGAACTAAATGAAGTAACAAAACATAAGGACTTTAATGTTTTTAATACAGCCGAACTTGTCGTTGGTATTAGCGTCCCTAAAGGAAATGATTTTACTAGAAAACAACTTGACAAATATACGGATTGGGTAAAAAGACCACAAATTGGTGCTAGTGGATTAATCTATTTAAGATGTAATGAGGATGGAACTTTTAAATCTTCTGTGGATAAATTTTATAACCAGGATGATTTAAAAAAATGGGCTAAAATAACTAAAGCAAGTAAAGGAGATTTAGTACTAATACTTTGCGGTAAATCAGATAAAGTAAGAGCTCAATTAAGTGCTCTAAGATTACATGTAGCTGAAAATCTAGGGTTAAGAAAAGCGGATGAATTTGCACCACTTTGGGTTACAGACTTCCCATTACTTGAGTGGGATGAAGAATCTAATAAGTACCATGCCATGCATCACCCGTTTACATCTCCTAAACTAGATCAACTTGAATTACTAAAAACCAATCCTAGTGATGTGAAAGCTAATGCATATGATTTAGTGCTAAATGGTAATGAAATTGGCGGTGGATCAATTAGAATTCATGATAAAAAAATACAAGCATTAATGCTTAAACACCTAGGGTTTTCTGAAAAAGATGCAAATGAACAGTTTGGATTTTTAATGAATGCTTTTGAATATGGCGCTCCTCCACATGGGGGTATTGCTTTTGGTCTTGACAGATTAGTTGCAATATTGGGAGGGCAAGAAACTATAAGGGATTTCATTGCCTTTCCTAAAAACAATTCAGGTAGAGATGTAATGATTAACTCACCATCTAAGCTTGACTCAAAACAATTAGATGAGCTGAATCTAAATGTTAATTTATAATATGAAAAAACTAATTGTTTTTACTACAATTCTTAGTTTATCTCTAATTTCTTTTGGTCTTCTGTTTAAGAATATTAATGTAGATTTTGAAATCTTTAATTTAAGTATTGATTTTGAAATCAATAGTGATCAAGTGATAGGATCTGGTGTTGTAATTTTATTTTTTATTGTATTTCCAACCTTTTCATATTATCGATGGAAAGATAAAGACGTAAGAGATTATATGCTAACGCAAGAAAATATTGATAAAATGAATAAAACTAAAAAAAGAGATTAGGTTCTTTTATTTTTGAAAAACTCTTTCAACATTATCTCTGTTTGACCGGCTAACACACCGCCCTCTATTTTAGTTTTTGGATGGATTTTTGATCTTAAAGCATTAACTCCATTTTTTTTGTCTTCGGCGGAATATACTACTCTAGATATTTGACTCCAATATAATGCACCAAAACACATTGAACATGGCTCTAGTGTAACATACATTGTACACTCATGTAAAAATTTAGATCCTAAAAAATTTGAAGCTGAAGTTATTGCCAATATCTCAGCATGTGCGGTGACATCGCAAAGTGATTCAGTCAAGTTGTGGGACCTAGCTATAATTTTATTGTCAATTACAATTATTGCACCCACAGGAACTTCCCCTTTATCTAATCCAATCTTGGCCTCTTCAATGGCTTTTTTCATGAAATAACTAGAGTCGTAATTTAAAAGCATTAATGTGTTAATTAATTATTAGTTTATGATTATATATCACACCATTATTATTCAAGTTTAATATGTAAACTCCTGAACTAATACTCTGTAAATTAACATTGATTTTATTTTCAAAATTATAATTTCCTTCAAAAACTATCCTGCCATTTAAATCAATTAACTTAACTGTAGTAGCGCCATCAATAAATTGAGAAACAATATTTACTGACCCGTTAGCTGGGTTAGGGTAAACTCTCGTCATATTTTCAATATCAAGAACACTTAAGACTTCACAGTTCTCTAACGAAGGGTCTTCATCTGGTGGCAAACTAAAATCTTCAATTTGATCTGTCCTATTTCCACTATCTCCCTGAGATGCATTGTATCCAAGTCCTCTATTTGCAAAAACTTCCCAAATAAGGCATTGATCCTGACCTCCTGTAGAAGCCAAGTCTGCAGCAAGTATAGCATCTCTACCATCTATAAAGCCAGGGCTACAAGGTTGTAATTTTAATCCATCTAGAACTAATTGCATTACCTTATTGTTTCCTCCAGTACCGTTAAACAAGTCCGAGTCAAATCCATATTTATCTATATATGCCCAAGTTAGATCCCATAACATTGTAGCAAAAACAAAGCCTACACCATGAGGTTCACTAACAGTTGATTCGTTATTTGAATCTCCGTAGGTAAAATTGTTAATTGAAAAATCTGTAGTATATGGTGCGTTTCTAATACCATTACCATCAGCAGGTCTTGACGAAGCGAAATTACCAATACCTCTAGGATCAACAGCAGTATCACCTTCTTCAATTGTAATCATTAATCCAAACCAATCAGACCAGCCTTCACCCATTTGTTCGGCATTATTCAAGCAGCCTGCAGCACCGGCACCACCTGTTAATCTTTGTGAAATTCCATGACCATATTCGTGAGAAACAATTCCATTATCAAAGCTTCCGTCTAAATCATTAGAACCGATTAATGATACGCTTATTGTTATTCCGGATTCTAACTCAGATATTAAATCATTTCCTAAATCTTGCGCAACCATAATTGATGGAATTGTAACACTTCCGCCATCTGCACCTCCTCCCATATTAACAGCTGATCCCGGAACATTATTTACAATGATAACGGCTACTGCGCCTTCTGCTTGTGCCGCTAATACTTTGAAGCCAAATTCACATGTTCCTCTTCTAATAACAGCAATTTTACCTGCAATTTCACTTCCATTTGTAATGGTTTCGCAAGCGTCATAAATATCACCACCTAATACAGGGTCATCAGTAACTAATGCTAGATCTGCTGTTACAGGAGATTCAGTTGGTAATGAATCTCCAAAATCAGGTGTGCCAGCAGAGTATGAACCTGAAGAAACCCCATTATTTATTGTTAATGTTTCAGAGCTAGTTCCAGTCCATAAATACATTGTCATAGAAGGATTTCCTCCGTCAGCAGGAGTTCCAAAGCTAGCGTTATTCATTCCGTCACCATCTTGACCATCAGCAATAACTGAATCTCCACTCCCCCATGGAGAGGTAGAGTTTCCGTAATTATTTTCTTGAAAATTCCCGCTTTGCTCGTCAAATCCATATTGATACCATATATCATGCATCATATTGTTGATGTAGAATAAGTTAGTTAGAGAGGCGTCTTGATAACCAATTGGTTGTTGATCAAAATTAAGTTCAAAATCAAAATTTAACTCAGATGTACCATCGGGAGAGTACCCGTTGCCTCCTAGCCCATCTATATCTTCTCTAGCCCAAACATTGTTACCTCTAGTTATAGTATATTCTGGACCTTCTATACCGTCTGTGTCATGCCATCCGTAAGGAGAAGCTACATCACTAGAAGGTTCTGATAAGAGTTGTCTTGGTCCGTGAATTGGACTTTCGGCTGGTAATGCAAAAACATTGTATGAAGATCCGTCTGTTAATATGGATTGTGTTTCACTTTCTTGAATATATGTTTTTGGACTATTATTCTGATTATTTTTATGATCTTGATTAGACTCAAAACTACAGTTTATAATCCAATCTGATTTATTAAGAATCTCTCCATTTAGAGCATCTACTCTAACACTATACCAAAACTTTCCATCTAAAGTGTGAATACTTAAATCCCATACTAGATTAATAGAACTTTCACTATTGTTAAAATAAGCTAAATCAACAGGAATATCGTGTTGTGAAACTCCACCTGAACTAAAAATAAAACTATTATCATCAGAACTCAATTCTCGTAAGTTAGTAGCAGCTGACAAACCATAATGATTTATCACATTAAGAATTGCATCATTCGGGCTTATAATTGGGGTACTAGAATTAATTTTTTCTGTTATATTTTTTAAGAAATTATTTGTGTAGTAAAATACCTCACTGTCTTTTATAGAAATTGTAGAAATTGCATTATGAATCTTTATTCCGTTATGTGTCTGATTGATGTATAATATTTTCATACCCATACTCTTAGAATCAATTTCATTATTAATAGAAAACTCATCAACATCAGAGTCTATTAACATATAACTGGACTTAGTCTCTTGAAGATACTGCTCAATTATTGTATTTGATTGATTTTGAGAAAGAATTGAAGTTGAAATTAAAAAAAGAAAAAGTAGATTTTTCATACATTTTAGATTTGGGGAATCGTTAAATAAGTTGCAAAAATAAGTAATTATTTCGAACTCTATTAATTAAGATATGTTTTGATAAACTTAATTATGTTATTTTTGCATAGTACACTAACTAACAGAGATAATTATTTAATAAAATGACCTTAGAATTTTTAAATAAAGTCAATAATGTTGATGATTTACGAAAACTTTCTGAAAAAGATTTATTTGGATTAGCAAAAGATCTTAGAGAGTTTATAATTGATGTTGTTTCTAAAAAAGAGGGGCATTTAGGTTCAAGCTTAGGTACTGTTGAATTAACAATTGCTCTTCACTATGTATTTAACACCCCAATTGATAAATTAGTTTGGGATGTCGGTCATCAAGCTTATGGTCATAAAATATTAACAGGCAGAAAAAACAGCTTTCATACAAGTAGGGAGTTTGGAGGAATTAGTGGTTTTCCAGAAATAAATGAAAGTGAATTTGATAGTTTTGGAGTAGGACACTCTTCTACCTCAATCTCTGCAGCTTTAGGAATGAGCTTAGCCTCTAACATAAAACAGGAATTTGATAAAGAACATATAGCTGTAATTGGTGACGCATCTATCGCTAGTGGTATGGCATTTGAAGGGCTAAATCATGCTGGTGTTACTAATTCTAATATTACCGTAATTTTAAATGATAATTCTATTGGAATAGATCCTAGTGTTGGGGCTTTAAAAAATTATTTAAGCAATGTAAAAGTAAATAGCAAAAAAACAGATAATATTTTTGAGTCTTTAAATTTTGATTATTACGGCCCTATTGATGGGCATAGTATTGATTCATTATTAACAGTATTTAAAAAAATAAAAAATAAAAAAGGGCCTAAATTAATACATGTTATTACAAAAAAAGGTAAGGGATTAAAACTCGCAGAAGAAGATCAAATAAAATATCACTCACCTGGAAAGTTTGATAATAAAACTGGAGTTATTATTAATAGCAAAGTGAAAAATTTACCACCCAAGTTTCAAGATGTATTTGGATTAACCATATTAGATTTAGCCAAGAAAAATAATAAAATTATAGCCATTACTCCAGCAATGCCTACTGGAAGTTCACTAACTCATATGATTAAAGAATTGCCTGACAGGGCTTTTGATGTTGGGATAGCTGAACAACACGCTGTGACACTTGCAGCCGGTTTTGCATCTCAGGGATTAATTCCGTTTTGTGTAATTTACTCTACTTTTTTACAAAGAGCCTATGATCAAATTATTCATGATGTAGCCATACAAAAACTACCTGTGATTTTTTGTGTAGATCGAGCTGGATTAGTTGGTAATGACGGGGCGACTCACCATGGAGTTTTTGATATTGCTTTTCTTAGGTGTATTCCAAACTTGACGATTTTTGCACCAAGAAACGAAATAGAATTAAGAAACATTCTATATACATCACAACTAAATATTGAAGGCCCAATTGCAATTAGATACCCCAGAGGGAGAGGATTAATCTTGGATTGGAAAAAAAGTTATAATAAGATAAAAATTGGTCAAGGTGAGTTAATTCATAGCGGGAAATTATTATCTATTTTGTGTGTAGGTACTATAATAAATGATGTAATAAATATTGCTGAGGAGTTAAACTTAAGCCTATATGACATGAGGTTTATAAAACCTTTGGATTTAAATATTTTACATAACGTATGCCAACTTGGGGATAAAATAATAACTATTGAGGATGGTGTTGTTGCGGGCGGTTTTGGTAGTGCTGTTTTAGAATTTATGGCTGAAAATAACTATACAAATAAAATTAAGATTTTAGGAATTCCAGATTTCTTTATCAAACATGGTGAAACCAGTAAATTAAAAACATCTATTGGACTTGACTCTTTAAGTCTAAGAAAAACTATTGAAAGTTTTAAAAATGATTGCCACTAATTTTCTTATACGTTATTACCGCTTGTGTGTCTGACATTGATGAAATGTAATGGCATACACCTAACAATCGATTATAAAGATTGGAGCCAGAGAGGTTGAATTTTTTAGGCAATAATTCTAAAATTAGCTTATCATAACTACTTGAATTACCATTTTCGTTATTATTTAAAGAGGTAATAAATATATCTAATAACTTATTTATAATATTATAACCTGCAATTTCTTTTTCAACCACATCTCTTGATTGATAAATATTACTTACACTAAGTTTTATTATATCATTTATTTGTGCAGAAAATTTACTTTTATCTAATAATGCAGATGTAAAATTACCTTGTAATATTTCTTCTTCGTTAGTTATGAAAATATCTACAACTTCATTAATTAGCGTATTAATAGCTAATGCTCTTAGGTAGCTTACTCTATCTTGTTTATTAGTAAGTGAGTTATACTTACTAGTATTTATACTATCCCTTACTAGATTAATTAAGTATTCAAGTGCAAACTCTTCTTCTATAAGGCCTAAATTAATTCCATCTTCAAAGTCAATAATAGTATAGCAAATGTCGTCCGCTGCTTCAACTAAGTAGGCTAGCGGATGTCTAACTTTAGTTTTATTTATAATTAAACCTAGCTCAGTGAAAACTTCATTAAATATTTGTAATTCACTTTGAAAAATACCAAATTTTTTATCACAAACGTTATTTGTAGGCTTGAATGGCAAAGACTCCTTTGGGTATTTAATAAATGCACCCAGAGTAGCGTAGCTTAACCTTAACCCACCTTCTCTTCCAGTTCTAGACTGAGTTAATATTTTAAAGCCATTAGCATTACCTTCATAATCACATAAATCTTGGTATTCTTTTTTAGATAAATCTTGTGCAAATTCGATACCGTTTCCTTTCTTAAAGTATTGTCCTATTGATTTTTCACCACTATGACCAAAAGGAGGGTTACCTATGTCATGTGCTAAAGATGCAGAAGCAACTATAGCCCCAAAATCATTAGCCTGATATCCATGTGTAGCTTGAAGATGTGGATATTTAGTTAATATTTTAGTTCCTACCTTTCTGCCCAAAGATCTGCCTACAACACTGACTTCTAAACTATGTGTTAAACGGGTATGTACAAAATCACTATCAGAAAGTGGTATAACCTGGGTTTTATCTTGTAAACTTCTAAATTCAGAAGAAAATATTATTCTATCGTAATCGACCTCGAAGCCTAATCTAGTCTCATCTTCTTCTTTTCTTATTCTTTTAGTTGTATCTCCTTGACGCTTAAGTGAGAGTAATTGTTCCCAATTCATATTTATAAATTTTTCTATTGGCAAGATAATTAAAATCAAGAACAAAAATTTGTTTAATTTCTTAACATTGGCTTAACATTGTATACTCCTAATAGTAGGATATTTGTACTAATAAATTTATTCACGTTATGAAAAAATACTTGATTGCACTTAATTTATTACTACTTCCTCTGATGAGTTTTTCACAGGAATCTAGTACAGATTTCTTAGCGTCAGGGCAACCACATTTCAAAGTTTTTTGGAATTACAATTATGATTTTACTGAAAATGTAACAAAGGTTAGTGCATTTGAAGTGTCTAGAGTTTATTTAGGATACAAGTACTCATTTAATGAAAATATTTCTGCTAAGATTACGTATGATATTGGAAAAAATGATGCTGGCAGCTCTCACACAGCTTTCCTTAAAATCGCACAACTAGACTGGAAAATTAATTCAGTTTTTAAGTTAAGTCTAGGAATGATAGCAGCAAAACAATTTAACGATCAAGAGAGAATTTGGGGGTATCGATACATTTATAAAACATTACAAGATGAATATAAGTTTGGAAGTAGTGCTGATTTAGGGGTTAATGCAGAATTAAAAATTTCAGATAATTTAACTTCAAATATATTCATTGTTAACGGAGAAGGCCACAAAGACATCCAAGGTGACGACGGGAATCATCGATTTGGAGCAAACTTAATTTATAAATTAAACAGCAATATCATCACTAAGGTTTACTATGATACCCATGCAGTGATCGATTCTAAGGCAATAATTAACGTAGGTTTATTTGCTGGTTATAAGTCTGATAAATTTAGTTTTGGAGCTGAATATAATAAAATGCAAAATGGTGAAACATTTAAAGACGCTAAAGAGAATCATGATTTAATAGGTTTATCATTTTATGGAAGTTATTTATTGGATGATAAATTTGAAATATTTGTAAGATATGATAAACTTTCTTCTAATACTGTTGAGGAAGGTTTGACAAATTGGAATTATGAAAATGATGGTGATTTTAATTTGATAGGAATTGAATACAAGGCTTTAAAAGGGGTTAAATTCTCTTTAAACACTAGAATGTTTAGTTATAATAATTCAGATATTAGCAACTCTTCATTAGTATATATCAATGCAGAGTTTAAACTTTAAAAGAAAAAAATGGAAAATATTTATTTATTAATGATAGTTGCATTAGCTGTTTTAGCTATTGCTGATTTAATTGTAGGTGTGAGTAATGACGCAGTAAATTTCTTAAATTCAGCGATAGGCTCTAAAGCCATTTCATTTAAAACCATTATGATTGTTGCTAGTGTTGGGATAGCCATAGGAGCGGTATTCTCAAGCGGTATGATGGAGGTTGCTAGAAAGGGTATTTTCAACCCTGGAGAGTTTATGTTTAATGAAATAATGATCATTTTCATGGCCGTCATGATTACTGATATTCTATTACTAGATTTCTTTAATTCTATTGGGATGCCTACATCTACAACTGTTTCGATTGTATTCGAATTATTAGGCGCAGCAGTTGCTATGGCATTAATAAAAATTGGTGCTGATAGTGGAAACTTTTCAGACATAGTTATCTATATAAATACGTCCACCGCCACCAAAATAATATTCGGTATTCTTCTATCAGTAGTCGTCGCATTTTCAATAGGAGGGATTGTTCAATGGATTTCAAGATTGCTATTAACTTATAATTTTGAAAGTAAAGCAAGTTGGGTGAGTGCAGTTTTTGGCGGATTAGCCTTAACAGCAATTACATACTTTATTTTAATGAAAGGAATTAAAGGAACTCCTTATGCAAAGTTAAGTTTTGATCTTATCGGTGGATTAACAATAAAGGATTTTCTTGAAACAAAAATAACTCCAATAATAGCAGTAAGTTCCTTGTTTTGGTCATTATTTTCATATGGTTTAATCGTATTTTTTAAAACTAATATTTATAAACTAATTATACTAGTTGGAACCTTTGCCTTAGCATTAGCCTTTGCAGGTAATGATTTAGTAAACTTTATAGGCGTACCAATAGCAGCTTGGCAGTCATACGAAGCTTGGGTAGTTTCAGGTGTTCCTGCAAATGAATTTAGCATGGAAGTGTTGGCTTCAAAAGTACCTACTCCAAATGCATTACTGCTTTTTGCAGGAATGATAATGGTTTTAACTTTGTGGTTTTCTAGTAAAGCCAAGAGAGTTGTGAAAACATCCATAGATTTATCTAAACAAGGAAATACTAAAGAGAGGTTTAATCCAAATTTTCTTTCTAGACTATTAGTTAGATCAGCAACAAATACATCAGCATTAATTGATAAAGTAACCCCAACATCACTCAACAACTTTATTGAAAAGCAATTTGAAGAAAAAAACATTGTAACAGCTAAAGTAAATGAAGAAGATAAACCTGCCTTTGATTTAGTTAGAGCCTCTGTGAATTTAATGGTAGCTGGAATACTGATCTCAATTGCTACTTCTTATAAATTACCTCTTTCAACAACATACGTAACCTTTATGGTAGCTATGGGTACTTCGTTAGCCGATAGAGCATGGGGAAGTGAGAGTGCTGTTTATAGAGTAGCTGGCGTCTTAACAGTAATTGGTGGTTGGTTTTTTACAGCGATAGTTGCTTTTTCAGCAGCTGCAGTTATAGCATTTTTAATAAACATTTCTGAATTAATGATTGCGGTATTCCTTTTTGGTATAGTGATAATGGGGGTGAAAAATTATTTAAAAGGTAAAGATACAGTTCATCAGGACGAAGAAGATGAGTTATCTATCGGGGAGAGTAGCTCTTTACAAGGAGTTATCTTTGAAAGTTCAAAGAATATTTCTAAGGTTATTAAACGTGGTGAAAAAGTTTATACAAATGCTATTGAAGGTTTATCCAAGCAAGATTTAGATTTATTGAAAAAAAATAAAAAACAAACTGCTAAACTTTCAAGAGATGTTGATGAATTAAGAGATAACCTCTTTTATTTTATAAAAAACCTAGATGAGTCAAGTTTAAATGCTAGTAATTTTTATATTAATCTACTAGGTTACCTACAAGATATAACTCAATCACTTGAGTATATAAATAATAAAAGTTATAAGCATGTTAATAATAATCACAGTAAATTAAAATTAACTCAGATAAGAGAGTTAGTGGAAGTCAATTCCAGTATCAGTAATTTGTTTAATGAAGTGAATGAATTATATAAAAACAAATCATTTAGTAAGATTCAATCTATCATTAAGCAAAAAAATGACATATATAACTTAGTTCAAGATAAAATTCTGGCACAGGTAGCTAGAACTAGAAATGAAGAAAATAGTCCAAAAAATACTACTTTATACTTCAGCATATTACAGGAAACTAAGGACTTATTAAATGCTGTTATGAATTTATTGTCAGATTATAATGAATCGCATGACTCATCAATTAAGCCTGCAAAACTAGATAAATAAGTTTTTCTAATAGTATAAAAAAAAGCTCCTAATTAAATTAGGAGCTTTTTTTTAATAGAAAAGATTAATTATTTAAGATCCACACATTAAACAATCATCCCCTTGTCCATCTTTAGATTGGGCTATTAATTGCTTCATCTCATCTGGAGTCATAGGCTGTACATCTACATCTTTTGTTTCTGCAAACTTTTTAGCTGTTTTCTCTGCTGTCTTTTTTTTGCTTGCAACAACTTCTTGTTTAACCTCTACCTTTGGTTCAACAACTTCAGCTTTAGGTTCAGGATCTTTTTTAGTTTCTGTACTTGATTTGGTATCTAATGTAAATTTAATTGCATCTACTGCACTTTTAGTTCTTAAATAGTACATACCTGTTTTCAGTCCACTTTTCCAAGCATAGAAATGCATAGATGTTAATTTAGCCATCGTAGCTCCTTCTAAAAATAGGTTCAATGATTGAGATTGATCGATAAAATATCCTCTTTCTTTAGACATGTCGATTATATCTTTCATACTCAATTCCCAAACAGTTTTATATAGCTCTTTAATATCGTCAGGAATTACATCAATGTCTTGAACAGAACCATTTGCTCTCATTATTTCTTGCTTTAACCCTTCGTCCCATAGTCCGAGGTTTACCAAATCTTCAAGTAAGTGTTTATTAACAATAATAAATTCTCCTGATAAAACACGTCTTGTGTAAATATTTGAAGTGTATGGTTCAAAACACTCATTATTACCAAGAATTTGTGAAGTACTGGCAGTAGGCATTGGAGCTACTAATAATGAATTTCTAACTCCATTTTTAAGGACGTCTTTTCTTAATTTATCCCAGTTCCAGTTTCCACTTAAATCTTTTTCATTAACACCCCATAAATTATGTTGGAATTCACCTTTACTAATTGGGGAACCCTCATAACTTTGGTAAGTACCATCTTGTATAGCTTCATCCATTGACGCTTCAACTGCTCCATAATATAGCGTTTCGAAAATATCTTGATTTAATCTCTTTGCTTCTTCAGAAGTAAAAGGAAGTCGTAATTTTATAAAAGTATCCGCTAAACCTTGAACGCCTAGTCCGATAGGTCTATGTCTAAAATTAGAGTTTTCTGCTTCTTTAACAGGGTAATAGTTTCTATCAATTACTCTATTTAAATTTTTGGTTACTCTCTTGGTAATTCTGTAAAGCTCTTGGTGATCAAACTTGCCATCTTTAATAAACATTGGAAGTGCTATAGAAGCTAGATTACATACAGCAATTTCGTCAGGAGATGTATATTCTAGAATCTCAGTACATAAGTTTGAAGAACGAATTGTACCTAAGTTTTTTTGATTTGATTTAACATTCGCTGAATCTTTATAAAGCATATAAGGAGTCCCTGTTTCTATTTGAGATTCTAGTATTTTTTCCCAAAGTTCTCTAGCTTTAATAGTTTTTCTTCCTTTCCCTTGAGATTCATATTTTAGATATAATTTATCAAAAGCATCTGCATGTACATCACATAATCCTGGACATTCATTTGGACACATTAAGGTCCATTCCGCGTTCTCTTCAACTCTTTTCATAAATAAATCAGGAACCCACATTGCATAAAATAAATCTCGTGCTCTCATTTCTTCTTTTCCATGATTTTTTTTCAAATCTAGAAAATCAAAAATATCTGCGTGCCAAGGCTCAATGTATATTGCGAAACTACCTTTTCTTTTTCCTCCTCCTTGATCTACATACCTTGCTGTATCATTAAAAACTTGAAGCATTGGAACGATACCGTTACTAGTTCCATTAGTTCCAGCTATGTAGCTGCCGGTTGCTCTAATATTATGAATTGATAGACCAATACCACCTGCTGACTGAGATATTTTAGCAGTTTGTTTTAATGTATCATATATTCCTTCAATACTATCATCTTTCATCGTTAATAAAAAACAAGAAGACATTTGAGGCTTTGGAGTACCAGCGTTAAATAGTGTTGGAGTTGCATGAGTAAAATATTTTTTAGACATTAACTCATAAGTTTCTATTGCTGAATCTAAATCATTTAGATGAATTCCAATTGAAACTCTCATCAACATATGCTGAGGTCTTTCAGCTATTTCTCCATTTAATTTTAGTAAATAAGATCTTTCTAAAGTTTTAAAACCGAAGTAATCGTATCCAAAATCTCTGTTATAAATAATCGTAGAGTCTAACAGCTCTTTATTATCCATTATAACTTTGTAAACATCATCTGCTAATAGGGGTGCTTTTTTTCCTGTTCTAGGATTTACATACTTGTGTAGGTCTTCCATCACATCACTAAAAGTTTTTTTAGTGTTTTTATGTAGGTTTGATACTGAAATTCGGGCTGCTAATTTAGCAAAGTCAGGATGAGTTGTAGTCATTGTCGCCGCAACTTCTGCCGCTAAATTATCCAGCTCACTTGTTGTAACTCCATCATATAATCCTTCAATAACCCTGACCGCGACCTTAATGGGGTCAACAAGTGGATTCAAACCATAGCAAAGCTTTCTTACGCGTGCTGTGATTTTGTCGAACATCATTGGTTCTTTCTTACCGTCTCTCTTAGATACAAACATATAATTGTAATAGTTAATCTTCTAGAAATGTTCTAGAATTAGTTAGTTAGTTAGTTTAATAATTGATAAATGGAATAATTTAACTGATTATCTTAAAAATCAGCATCAAAACTAAATTTATCTTTATCCTCTTCTTTGTTTAATACTCCTGCTTTTTGATATTCAGATACTCTCTTTTCAAAGAAGTTAGTTTTTCCTTGTAGAGAAATCATATCCATAAAATCAAATGGATTTGTTGTGTTAAACTCTTTTTCACAATTAAGTTCAGACAACAGTCTATCCGTGACAAATTCGAGGTACTGTGACATTAATTTGTCATTCATTCCAATAAGACTAATTGGTAGAGATTCCGTAATGAATTCTCTTTCAATATTTAAAGCATCAAGTAAAATCTCTCTGATTCTAGCTTTTGGCACTTTGTTATTCAAATGATGATTATGTAAGTGTACTGCAAAATCACAATGCACACCTTCGTCTCTTGAAATTAATTCATTAGAAAACGTTAATCCTGGCATTAAACCACGTTTTTTAAGCCAGAAAATAGAGCAAAAAGCACCAGAAAAGAATATTCCCTCAACAGCTGCAAAAGCGATCAATCGCTCTGCAAAACTTGGTGAATCAATCCATTTAAGGGCCCAGTCTGCTTTTTTCTTAATAGCAGGGAAAGTCTCAATGGCGTTAAATAGCCCGTCTTTTTCTTTCTCATCTTTTACATAAGTATCAATAAGAAGTGAGTATGTTTCACTATGAATATTCTCCATCATTATTTGAAAACCATAGAAAAACTTTGCCTCGCTGTATTGTACTTCGTTTACAAAATTTTCTGCTAAATTTTCATTCACAATTCCGTCACTAGCAGCAAAAAATGCTAAAATATGTTTGATGAAATACTTTTCATCTTTACTTAATTTATTATTCCAGTCGGTAAGGTCTTGGTGTAAATCAATCTCTTCAGCAGTCCAAAAACTTGCTTCTGATTTTTTATACCATTCCCATATATCGTGGTGTTGAATTGGAAAAATTACAAATCTTGATTTATTTTCTTCCAAAAGTGGTTCTCCTGCATTTGACATATTGAATATAATTATTTAAAAATTAGCGTTAAAATTGATATAACTTGGGACTAACAAATATTCAAAATTGTTATCGAAAATGAAAGTCATTTTTATTAACATTGTGTACAAGTTTTTAACAAAACGAGAATTATTGGTTAAAAAAAAATGAGAAAATATTAATTATAAATAACTGATTATTAAGTATTTAAAAAATAATAAAAAAAATTCCTTTCAAGAAGTATAAAAATATAAATTAAAAAAGTTAAAAAAAATACAATTCTATTTTTTAAAATTTTTTGCAGTTAATTCTAATTCCAAATACCACTCTTTTCCAAATTTTCGAATTAAGGCATCCTTCACGAATTTATAGACAGGAACTTTAAGCTCTTTTCCTAAAATGCAGGCATCATCACAAATATCCCATTTATCATAATTTACCGATGTAAACTCACTAAAATCTTTAGTTCTTACCGGGTATAAATGACAAGATATTGGCTTTCTCCATGGAATAAGGCCTTCTTTGTAAGCTTTTTCAAAACTACAAAGTGCCATTTTATTTTTATCAAAAGTTAAATAAACACATTCCTTACCGTTAACAAGTGGGGTTTCTAAATCTCCAGATGGGGTTGTGATAAACTGTCCTTGTTGGTTTATTTCATTAATAGAAGTATCACTCAAATAGTGTTTTATAATTGGAAAAAACTTTTTTATTTTGTCCACTTCTTTTGCTTCCAAAGGAGCTCCAGCATCTCCTTCAACACAACAAGCACCTTTACAAGCACCAAGGTTACAGACAAAGTCATTTTCTATAATTGACTCGGATATTAAAGTATTTTTAATTTGAAACATAGGGCAAATATATAAATAACAAAAAATATAAAAATAATCATTGTAATTATAGATAAATATCTGAAATTTGCAAAAAAAAAATTACTTAAAATGAATTTTAATTTTAAAGAAATATTTACAGCATTTATGATTTTGTTTGCTGTTATTGATATAGTAGGAAACATTCCTATAATTATTGATTTAAGAAAAAAAGTTGGACATATTCAAAGTGAAAAAGCATCACTAATCGCCGGAGTGATAATGATTTTATTTTTATTTATTGGTGAAAATATTTTATCTTTAATTGGTATAGATGTTAACTCATTTGCTGTTGCGGGAGCTTTTGTTTTATTCTTTATTGCGCTAGAAATGATTTTAGGTATTACCCTTTATAAAGATGAAGGAAATACAATGTTAACAGCATCCGTTTTTCCTCTAGCTTTCCCATTAATTGCCGGACCTGGAAGTTTAACAACACTACTGTCTATTAAATCAGAGTTTTCAACCCCAAATATCATTGTAGCAATTATTGTTAATGTGCTTGTTATTTATTTAGTTTTAAAAACATCTGGGAAAATTGAAAAAATCATAGGAAGTAATGGAATTCAAATAATAAGAAAAGTATTCGGAGTAGTTTTACTAGCTATCGCTGTAAAGCTATTTATGTCTAACATAAAAGAATTAATTTAAGATGATCAAACTAAGCTATGTGATTTCAGTCATTGCCTTTTTAATTGTAATTTATAATCTCACAATTGTAAATTGGGAAGACCCTTTTTCAGGAGATAGTATAATAGCGCTGATCGCTATTATGTGTGGCGTATGTTGCGTCATGATTATGACAATTTTAAGAACTTCAAAAAAAATACAAAAATTGGCAGGTAGAAATTAAGTTATATCAGGAATATGAGTTAACTCGATTCCAGCTTTTTCTAAAAAATCAAGCCCAGACTTATCTTTATAGGCCTTATTAAAAACTACTCTTTTAATTTTAGCTTGATGAATTAATTTACTACACTCCTTACAAGGAGAAAGTGAAATGTAAAGAGTAGCTCCATCAGATGATTGAGTAGAAGAAGCAATTTTAGTTATAGCATTAGCTTCAGCATGTAAAACATACCATTTTGTATAACCATCTTCATCTTCACAATAATTTTCTAAACCAGATGGAGTACCATTATAACCATCTGATATTATCATGTTATTTTTAACAATAAGTGCTCCAACTTTTTTGCGCTCACAGTAAGAGAGTTTCCCCCATTCTGCAGCCATTTTTAAGTAAGCTATATCGTATTTAAGTTTTTTTTCCAAGAGATGATTTAATTTATATTAAACTTAATACTTTTTGAGTTAAAAGATTCTAAACCAGCTTTAAGAAAAGACAAATAATCTTCTTCACTTGGAGTGTATCCAACTGGTGAGGCTATAATTTCATTTCCTTGAGGATTTAAAAGTACGTAGTAAGGTTGAGAATTAGTTTGAAAAAATTCAGTTTGAAAGTGAGCCCACTTGTGGCCGTAATTCTTTAGTTTTCTAAACCCATCTCCCGTACTTCTTTTTACTAACACCTGCTCTTCTTTGGGTAGTGTTTTTTTATCATCTACGTATAGTGATATCAAAACATATTCATTTCTTATAATTTTATCTATACTACTTAAAGGCCATATATGTTCTTCCATTTTTCTACAATTAACACACGCAAAACCAGTAAAGTCTAATAAGATTGGTTTATTCACTTTTTTAGCATGTTCAATTCCTGATTTTAGATCCTTGAAGCAATCTAAATTATTAGGACAATCATTTGGATACAAAATACTATACCCTACAGGAGGTGCTAACCCACTAAGTAGTGACAATGGTTTAAATGTGGATGTTTCACTATTGTAAGTAAAACCTGAGGCCAGGTATATAGAAAAAGAAAAGGCCAAAACAATACTACAAATTCTAATAAAAGAAAACTTACCTACTTTTTGATCGTGTGGGAATTTAATTACACCAAGTAAATAAAGTGTCAAACATGCAGAAATAACAAACCATAAAAACAAGAAAACTTCAATTTTCAATAAATTCCAATGAGCTACTAAATCGGCATTGGATAAGAATTTAAGGGCAAGGGCAAGCTCAACAAAACCTAACACAACTTTGATTGTATTTAACCAGGATCCAGATTTAGGTAAATTACTTAATACTTTAGGGAACATTGCAAATAATGCAAACGGTAAACCTAGAGCAACTCCAAAACCACCCATTCCCGCAGTCAACTGCCAAGCTCCTCCATCACTAGTTATAGAACTAGCGAGCAAAGATCCTAGAATTGGACCAGTACAAGAAAACGAAACAACAGCAAGGGTTAAGGCCATAAAGAACACTCCTAATACCCCTCCAAATGTTTCTCCTTTTGTAGAATTATTTACCCAGCTTGATGGAAGTGTTAATTCATAATATCCAAAAAATGAAAATGCAAAAAATATAAATATTAAAAAGAAAATTATATTTAAAGTAACGTTAGTTGATATTTCATTTAGAATATCTGGATTTACAGAATCTAGCAAATGAAACGGAACACTTAAAAGTAGGTACACTAGAACAATAAAGAATCCATAAAGTAAAGCGCTGTAGACTCCTTTTTTGTCATTTTGTTTAGTAAAAAAACTAACTGTTAAAGGTATCATTGGAAAGACACAAGGGGTCAATAAAGCTAATAAACCTCCTATAAAACCTAGTCCAAAAATACTAAATAACGTCTTATTATTTTTTGGTGTCGATGCGGAAACCTCAGATTCTGATTTGTTTGTGTAAGCAATTACCTCTTCTGGCTTGTAGCCATATAATAAAATGTTTGAGTCTTCTAATAATTCAAGACTTGAATTGTTGCTTTTATTAGTTTTAGTAGATGCAACCAAACTACCTAATTCAAACAGGAAATCAATATCAGTTGGAGGCAAACACCTAGTGTCGTCACAAGTCATAAAAGTTAAATAACCAGAGACAGGGGAAGCGTCACCAATTAAGTTTACTTTTTGAGTAAATTTTGCCTTAGAATAAAATTTTGATACAATCATTTCAAACACAGGGTCCTGTTCGGTTACCTTGTTAGTTTGATCTTCAACAACATCACCAATGAGTTCAACATTTGCATTTTTATCAAATTCAAAAGAAGTAGGAATCGGACCAAAACCATCAATGTATTGAGAATAAACAGACCATTTGTAATCTATCTTAGCCGTGAATACAAGGTCGTACTCAGTTTCTGATATTTTAACAGTTTCGAATTCCCAAGTTACAGGCTCTAATATTTGATCGTCAATAATATCTAAAGAAAGAGGCGTGTCTATTAAAATATCTGATTTAGCAATATTATTTACAGCAGAAAAAGTTACTGTGTTAAAGCATAAAAAAGTAAAAAATAAAAATATGTTTTTATATAAAAATTTCATGTAATTTTTTGTAATTGAATACAAATAAATGTAAAAATTATTGACTAACTCTTAATAAAGTTATAAATAATCAAAAAAGCAGCTGCTTTTTACTTTTAGATTTCCATTTGGCTTGGTATTTATTATCTACAAAAAACACATTTAGATCTGACTGGTATTTTTCATCTACAAAGAAAATTTTAAAATCTGCTTGATAATTTTGTTCTGTAAAATACCACAAACCAGAATTGCCCTTTACTTCATACTTATTTTTTAATTTGTAAACCAATAAATCAGCTTGGTATTCATAGTCAACTACATAAACCTTAATGTCTGATTGATAAGAGTAATCAACAGAATAAAAAGTTTGAGAAAATAGTGCAAATGAGGAGCTTAAAAATAGTATTATGAATAGTCTCATACCTAAATATAATAAATAAAAATTATTTATTATTAACCCAGTTTAATGTTTCCTCGGAAAGTATATGATTAGGCACATAATGAGTTTCTTCAACAACTACGTGCCTTTTATTCTCATTATCTAAATTTAAAAGATTGTAAAGTGGTAATTGTGAGGACTGATAAGGAAAAAAGTAATCATACCTCCCATTAAGTAGCAGGGTAGGTGTTTTTACTCTTGCGGCATATTTTTCAGGCTGTATTTCTTCTCTCACATCATCTAATGAAATCCCACCAATAGATAAAATACCAGTTTTAAACCTTTCTTCTATTGCCAGTATATTAACACCCATTTGTCCGCCCCAACTTACGCCTAGATAGTGGGGTTCATAGCCGTGTTTGATTGCGTAATCTACAGCATATCTAACTTCTTTAACCCAGTTAATCGAATGATCTCTATAATTCATAGATCGATTACCAATGTCTGTTTTCATACCATCTTTTCGTGAATAAGTACTTAAATATTCTGGGTAAATTATATCAATACCAGATGCTAAAATATTATCAAAAAAGTCTGAATAAACTATTTTGTCGCGATAAAGAGCAGATGATCCCGGAAAATATATTATAGCTATTTTAGATTTTACATCAGGATTTGCCTGTAGATTGTGAATCGGCAGTATGCTATTATCATAAATAATATCAGATGAATGACAAAAATAATCTCGATCAACTACTTGTGTGACTTCGTTATCTTTGAAACGAATATTTTCTTTATCATACAAATACAAGCTTTTAATTACTTCCCACTCCTTATCTGTAGTTTGAAAATTTTCGTAAAAATTTCGTAACTTTTCGCGTTTATAAAAAATATCACCAGAACTATCCGATTCTAGTTTTTTAACAAGCCTAACTCCGTTGTATGAAGATCTATCCCAAGCATTTTGAGAAAACCATTCAAAAGGAACGTAAGTGTCATCGGCATAAGATCCACCAAGAATACCTTTAGAGTAGTCATCTTTAAAGCTATTACTGACCCACTCCCTAACATTACCCGCCATATCATATATCCCATTATAATTTACAGATTTGGATTCAATCCTTGAATTAGTAAAATTGTAGGAATTAATATTAGCATTCATTAAAACCTTGTTTGGCTTCTGTCTGTCAAATGCATAAAACCATTCAGCTAAACTAGGAAGTGACTTTCCTTTAAATTTAGCAAAAGCATAAGCTTCATACCAGGAAATACCGGTAACCGGGTATAAGTCTTTACCTTTCTCATAATTTCCTTGATGCCAATCTTTTGGTGAAGGAAAATTTGACTTATCAACAAAACTTATTTTAACTTGATTAAAAGTAATTGAAACTCCTTCATGCATTAAATCAGACGGCCAGTACTCTTCAACGTAATAACCATTTGAATCAACAAATTCTTTATATTCTTTATTAGAGACTTCATATTTGTCCATATAAAATGGCTTAACGACTAAGTTTTCATAGGATTTAGAATAATTTGTATTTCCAAGGAATAATTCCATTTCAGGAAAGTACACCCCTTCTTCATCTGTTTTATTATCCAACGAAATGTTCATCTGGCTAAGATTAGAAGCTCTGGAAAAAAAGCTGAAAGTTTCTTTCCCTTCTTGCTGTAACTTTATTTGAGTCTTAGTTTTACTAATTTTTGATGAAAATAAAATAGATGAATCATTAATCTTATCTAAATAAACCCATTCATTCCAGTCTGTGGTTCGCCAGTAAATATCATACTTTCTTAACTGAGAACTAATTGTAATAGTATCATTGACTAGTAAATCATCGTAAAGAATATTATTTATTTTAGCATATTCACTTAACATTAATTTTTTATTATCAGCAGAGGACGTATCAATTATATTTATGTATGGAATAGCAAGAATTAAAATAAATATAAATAAGATAGAATATATTAAATACGAAAAGCTTGTCTTGTTTTGAATAACTGAAATAATAGCACCTTTAAACTGCCTAATTAATTTCACATTATTTAGGGATGCATTAGGACTGTAGCCAAACTCATCTTTAAAAGATTTTGAGAAATAGGAAAGGGAAGAAAAACCTGAATCATAGGCAATTTCTGAGACATTTTTATCTCCTTTTTTTAATAACTTTTGCGCATGATCTAGTCGGTAAAACCTTATATAATTAGATAAAGATCTTTGTGTTTTGGATTTAATAGCATCACGAGCAGTCTTTTTATCAAGACCTGTGTTATCTAATAATTGAGAAGTTGAATACTTACTGTCTTTGAAGTTTATTTGGATGTCATTTAAGACAATTTCATAATTATTTTTCATATGATTTTGGGGGAGTTAAAAAAAACTCTCATACAAAGTGTAATCAATGTATGAGAGAGTAAATATTACATGTCTGCAACAGGTGAACTTAAATCAGGTAACCATCTCCATATTTCGGAGTAATTTCCCCACATTTCAAGGCTACTGTCAAAGAGCGCTTGATCGGTATCAAACGAATTTGCACCAAACATTTCGTTATAAGCATCGATAACTTTCATCCAAACAATATTTTCATTGTCGAATCCTGAATAGTCAACATGGCTGTAAAAAACAATTACATGTCCTGAGCTACCACCAACTGTAGTGTTCCAAACATTTAAACTTATAGAAGTATCTTTAAGTGACGAAGCAGCTTTAGCTACATTGTTTCTAAATTTCCAAAAATGAGCTCCTTTGCCTCTTTTTATGTTGTAATGTAAGACTTTAGAAACTCTATTTGTTCCTCTACTTACATTATCAAAACTAGCCATTTCATTAAGACTAATGTATTCAGTACCACCAACATTGTTTATTAATGGAGAAACATTTTCATTCCAATATTTGTAACCGTCTGAATCATATCCATCTAAAGAAGCCATAGTCGGCCCAACTCCAAATCTAATTAGCTGTTGTGCTCTATCTCCTGCTTCAACTTGAAAAGTATAAATAAGCTCACCATCTGCTTTACTGTTGTATTTTTTTGTCTTTTTCGCTATAGAGGTTTTTGCATTTTGCATCTCCCCTTTATTAACTTTATAATAAGACATCCAGCCTTCTTGGCTATTAGCACTGAAACATAGAGTTAGTGCCAGAATAAATAAAATTGATTTTTTCATTTGTTTGTTTTTTAAATTGAATATATAATTTAACAATTTAATACTTATACTAATAATACAAACTATAAAATTGTTTTAACTATTCGAAATAACCTTTTAATCTACAGAACAGAAGGAGTTAAAAAGTCAAAATTCCATTTGGTTGATAAATATAATTAAACGTATAGAACCTAGAAGCATGAACTGATGAGTCTGGATCGCTAGGTGCATTTTCATAATAACTTAGTATCTCCATTTTTGCATAAAAATTATCATTAGTTCTAAATACCAATACTTTTCCTGGAATAGGAGTGATTAGGTAGGAAGGCCCACCTGAGTAATTATACCAGCCATTATCACTTCCAGTCGCTATAGCATAACCAGAATCAGAGTCTGTAATTAGTAAAGTGGGATCTACTTCGTTAACAGAAACAAAAGTTCCATTTTCAATATAGGCTGCTGCTTGACCTGTTCTATTTGGTTCATCAATAGTTCCCAAAGAAGTTCCCCCATTTACAATAATAGATGTACCTCTAAATGCAATATCCCAATCCGTTTCGCTAGTTGTAATTTGACCTGTTGCAAACTCAAATTTCGTAAATTCTCCAGTAATTGGCTGACCCTGACCTCCAGACTGAGGTGCATATAAATTAGAAACAGTTATAGAGAGAATATCATTAAGTGGAGGATCTGTTGTTTTTTCGCAGGAGTAAAACCCAGTTAATAGAATTAATAATATAAATAGTTTAATTGTTTTCATAGTTTGAAATTTAAAATTGAATATTAAGTTTTGTGTATATAATTCTACCAGAAATATTACTGATATTTTGAGTGTCTGTGAAATTTAATAAATTGTCTACCCCAATAGCTATATTGTAATTTTTGTTTAGTTTTTTATTAATTGCAGAATCAATAATAATGTAACTATTAACAAAAGTGTCAAAACTGTCTAAATAACCATTCCCATTCCCATCCAATAAACCATACTTACTTCTGTATGTGAGTCTAATATTAGAGTCGATGTTTGAATTTATACTTTTATAATATAGTTTTAAGTTAGCAGTGTGTCTTGATCTATTAAAGAGCCCGAAATAATCACTTTTATTTAATTCAAATGATGGAGACGACGGGTTTTCTCGAGCAAATACTTCTCCATTTTCAAAGGAATTAACCGCTTCTTTATCAAACGCATATAGTAGCTGATAGCCAGTTGATAATTTAAAATTATTGCTTGGCTTCCAATTCATACTAAACTCTAATCCTTGAGTGTAAACTTCATTTATGTTAAAATAACTAAATACATTTTGTCCATTAGTTTTATTAGCGATAACTCTTGTGTCAATTAAGTTTTTAATTGAGTTTTTGAAAAGGTTGAATTCAAATTTCAATTTAGAATTAAAATAATAATCAGATCCAAGGTTAATACCTATAGAGCTTTCAGGGTTCAGGTTTTTTTCAAATTCTGAAACTGGAACAATAATGTTAGCTATCTGTCCCTGCTCTTGTAAAATAGGAATTGCTGTACTTACTGCATTATATCCAAGAACAGTGTATCCAATAGTTGCGTTAGTAAAGTCAAAATAAAGCTGCCTAAAATCAGGGGCTTTAAAACCATAGCCTAGTGACCCTTTTACAGATAATTGGTTATTAAGTTTATGTCTAAAAGCAATTTTTGGGCTCAATTGTGATTTATACTTACTATGACTATCAAAGCGAGCTCCGATAATAATATTTAGATTATCATTTGGTTTTACATCGTGCTGAACAAAAATATATGGTGAGTTAAAAATTGGATTTAGAGTAAAGTAAGATCGGTCTAATGTTTCATGCTTTAAGCCCATACCCGAAATAAATACACTGTTTGAAGAAAATGTATACGTAGTCCTAATTTCCGGCTTAAGTAAAAGTTGATCGTAAAACCCTTCACTAAATCTTATTCCATTAGTATTATCGTCAAGAAATTCATTTGCTTTATATCTAGTAGCATAGAACTCAAAATGTATTTTCAACTTATTATTATAAATATGTTTCAGCTGCAAGTGAGTATTCCATTCCCTTATATTACTCTTCCCTTCTAATATTTCTGAGGCCACATAGTCTTGCTTTTGAGAATAGTATTTAGCTGAAAAATAAAGGTCTGTATTTACTGATAAATCATAAGTTAATTTTGAACTAAACGTATAATTAGTAAAAGGTTCAACCGTATTTAAAACCTCGCTTTCAGTTAGGTTATACCCACCACTACTTAAGCTATTAATGTAAGTGCTAATCCCGAATTTATTTTTTTTATAGTTTAAAGAAGCTCCTATATCATTAGTCTTATGAGTCGCAGCCCTATAGTTTAAATCCCCACTAAAACCATCTTTTGGAGTATTTGTAATAATATTAATAACTCCAGCTAAAGCTGCACTACCATAAAGACTAGACGAAGCGCCTTTGACTATATCAATTTGCTTAATGTTTCCAAGGCTAAATCGTTTCAGATCTAAAGTTCCTGACAAACGACCTATCACAGGTGCTCCATCAATTAGAATTAAAGTATACTGAGAGTCAAGTCCTTGCATCTGAATCCCCTCACCACCTCCAAAATCAGAAACTGTAATTAGTCCGGTTTGTTCGTTTAAAATATCATTTAGTCTTAATGAGTTTGTTGATTTTATTTCTGATTCTGTAATAATTTGTACCGGAAATGGTAACGCTGAAGATTTTCTTGGGGTTCTTGTTGCTGTAACTAATATTTGATCTAAAAAGTTAGTAGAAACAGTATCAAGGGTAATGTTAACTTTTTCTTGAGAGAAACTAATATTTACAAAAAATATTAAAAAATAAATACAAAAATAATTTTTATTTAGAATCATTCTTAATTAAATTTGTAGCAAATATATAAATTATATTGACTTTATCTAATTAAGAATATTAAAAATACGATGATGAAAAAAACTATATTAATACCAATATTGATTTTAGCTTTTAGCTTTTCGGCAAATAGTCAAAACAAGAAAAAACAAGACAAAGAGGCTATAAAAAAAATGTGTGGATGCTTTGAAGTTGAGTTTAATTTTGCCGAAACTTTTAAATACTCAAAAGATTCAACCTATGTCCCATCTAAAAATAAAACAACTGGCGGTTTAGAATGGGCTCAACTAGTTGACGATGATAAAAATAAAATATCAATTCAACATATATTGCTTGTCGGACCTGAATCTTCCCCTTATATAATGAAGCATTGGAAGCAAGATTGGATTTATGAAAATAGAGACTTTCACATGTACAACGGAGATAACACATGGAAGTATGAAACTAAAGAAAAAGAAAGTGTAAAAAGACAATGGACACAAAAAGTATATCAAGTTGATGACAGTCCTAGATACGAGGGGTCTTCCTCTTGGGTTCACGTAGACGGGAAAAGTTATTGGGAAAACACTACTGATGCTCCCTTACCAAGAAGAGAGTATAGTCAAAGAAATGATTACAATATAACAGTTAGAGGAAACAGACAAGAAATCACTAAGGATGGATGGGTACATGATCAAGATAATAGTAAAGTTATAAGAGAAGAGGATAAAGAAGATATTGTTGTAGCTAAAGAAAAGGGGTATAACTTTTACAAAAAAGTAGACGATAGCAAATGTTTAGCAGCAGCAAGTTGGTGGATTGAAAATTATTCCAAATGGGAGACCGTAAGAAGTAAATGGAATGAAATATATTCTAGAAAATCGAATTTAGAACTACATTCTAAGGTAGACGGTAAACCCTTGTATAGTTATTTATTTGATGATGCAATGGTTGATAAAGAGATAATAAATAAGACAATTGAATCCTTTATAAATAAGATTAAATGACAGGCTTATTAATTCTAATACCTATAATAATTGCTCTTACAATTTTTATAACCAATTATAATTCAAAGAATAAAAAAGACAAAAAAACAGATGTCTTTGAGAATAAATTCACGAAGGATGAAAGTGAATTTGTGATTCTTTTAGGTTCCGAGACAAGCTCCACTATTGGATTTGCATCTCTGTTTAAAGATGCTTTATTATCACTAGATAAAAAAGTGTTTCTCTCAAATTTGAATGATTATTCAAGCTATAAAAAAGCAAAACAATTAATTGTATTTACTGCAACTTTTGGAGCTGGAGAAGCGCCAAGTAATGCAGACAATTTTGAAAAACTATTTAATGAATTAAAAATAAAGAATAAGTTAAAGTATTCAGTGCTTGGTTTTGGATCTTTAGCATACCCAGATTATTGTCAATATGCTATAGATGTTGATAATATGTTTAAAGGGAATGCAAATTTTTCAAAAGTTTTAGATTTATATAAAATAAACTCCCAATCAATGGAAGCATTTAAAGATTGGTTAAACTTATGGGGCTCAAAAAATAATCTAACCCCAATTATTAAAACCAAAAAAAGAATCACACTAAAAAAAGATAAAAGCTTTGTGATTGAATCTAAAACAAAATCAAACATTGACAATACATTCATGCTTAGTTTAAGAGCAGAGAAGAAAAAAATAAGATTTAAATCTGGAGACTTGTTTGCTCTAAATTTAAATAATGAAGATGAAAGAATATATTCCATAGGAAAAATAAATAAGAATATTGTTTTAAGTGTTAAACTTCATGAGAATGGAATTGGATCTAACTATCTAAACAATCTAAATGTTGATGATATTATTAAAGGATCTATACAAAAGAACTTTGACTTTAACTTTCCTTCTTATGCAAAAAAATTAATATTAATTGCTAATGGAACTGGAATAGCACCATTCTTAGGCCTGATTGGCGAGAATAAAAACTTGATTGATGTCCATTTGTTTTGGGGAGGGAGAACAAAAGAATCCTTTGAGATTTATAAAGAAAGTATATCGGAAAATTTAAATAATGGAAAACTAAAAGAAATACAAATAGCTTATTCAAAGGAAACCAATTCAAGTTATGTTCAAGATTTAATTATAAAAAATGAAGGTTTAGTTGTAGATAGTTTAAAAAATGAAGGAGTTATTATGATTTGCGGGTCGGTTAATATGCAAAAAGAGGTAATTGATGTTTTATCCGAGATATCAATTAATAAGTTAAAAAATCCTCTTAGCGAATATGAAAACATGGAACAAATTAAAATGGATTGTTATTAATCAAAAAAAGATATGTGTAAAGAAATAAAAATAGTATCTAAAATAAAAGATGGAGAAATTCTAAAATGCAATACTTGTAATTCCTTTACTCTTACTTACAGAAATTTATTTTTTGAGTTTTCTCCACCTGAGTTTGATAATTTTAAAAAATACATCTCTAAAATAGATGTTAATTATTGGGAAGATAATTCATGTATAAAAACTAAAAGAAAAGTTTTTATACCCACTCAGCAGGAGAATCTTATTTTAATGTTTCACAAGAAGGAAATTAAAGATTTAAAAATTTTATTGAATATTAACGATAGTGAAAAATTTGTTATTTTAAATTCAAATCAAATAGACTTTGATATAGTTTATAATTAATCTTTTGTCGATTAATTATAATGTGGTAAATTTGTTGACAGTTAAAACAAACATCATGAGAAAAATTACTTTTTTATTATTTTTTACACTTAATTTTTTAACCGCTCAA
>JAPKAF010000032.1 GCA_028825365.1 Flavobacteriaceae bacterium
ACCTTTGCACCAACAGCTTTTAATATATCCATCTTTTCCTTAGACTGCTTATCTGATAAAACAAATATGCATTTGTAACCTTTAATAATGGCTGCTAAAGCTAAACCCATACCAGTGTTCCCTGAAGTGCCTTCAATAATAGTTCCTCCAGGATTTAAAAGACCTTGCTTTTCTGCATCTTCTATCATTTTAAGTGCCATTCTGTCTTTTGTTGAATTACCTGGATTTAAGGCTTCATATTTAGCTAAAACTAGGCATGGTAAATCATCTGTCAGTTTATTTAGTTTAACAAGAGGAGTATTACCAATCGTACCTAAAATATTTTCGAAATATTCCATGAATTTTTTTTAAGGTAAATATACAAAGCTATATCGATTTAGCTTTAATGCAACATCTCAAAATTGCAAATATTTATTATCGAAACTTAATGGAGTTTATAGGGGATATTTTTGAAATAAGATAAGAAGGTAGGAGTACACATAATAAACACACTAAAAAAGTAAATAAGTTTAATAAAAAAACATAGTTAAAACTTAAATAAACTGGGACATCTGTAGTATAATATATTTCAGCATCAAGCTTTATTATACTAAATTGTTTTTGAATAAAAAGTAATCCAAGTCCAAGTACATTGCCTATTATTAAGCCAAGAGAAATTATGTAAGAGACAATTATTAAAAAAATTGTTTTAATACTGTAATTGTTAGCGCCAAGTGATTTTAAAACTCCAATCATATTGGTCCTTTCCAAAATCAAAACTAGCAGCACACTTATAATATTTATTGAGCATACAACAACCATAATAAACAATATGGCAATAATGTTTTTATCAAATATTTTAATCCAATCGAAAATTGAAGAATACTTTTGCTTAACATTTACAGTATTATACTGATTGGGAGTTGATAAGTAAATATTTTTTGTAGTCTCACTAATTTGACTGAAATCGTTTATAAAGATTTCTAAAGAACCTGATTGATCATCTTTCCATTTATTTATTTTTTTTAAATGTTTTATATCACCAAAAATTATATTGTCATCGATTTCGTTAAAACCAGAGTCAAACAGACCAACAATAGTAAATTTTCTTATAATTGCTCTTGCTTCTAAATTTTTAGAAAAAATCATTTGAAAAGAATCATCGACACTTAAATTTAATTTTTCAGATAGATTATCTGATATAAGCACTTGATTAGAAGTTGTTTTTGATATTTCAGGGACAAAACCTTTAGATAAATAAGAAGAAATATTATTCCAATTATAAGAGCTATCTACACCCTTGAACAAAACACCATCAAAATTGTCAGGAGTTCTTATTATACCAAATTTTAAAGCTATTTGATTTATTGATTTAATATTATTAATTGAATCTAAACTTAAAAGTAAATCTCTAGTTATATCAATAGGCAAATTAGATTCATCCGAATTATTAGAGTCTAAGTTAGAAATTATTATATGACCATTAAAAGCAGAGATTTTATCTCTAATTTCATTTTGCAATCCTATCCCTGTTGAAATTGATATTAGCATAACAATAACAGATAATGCAATTGCGATAATTCCAATTTTTATTATTGGAGCCGATATACTACTTTTATAAGCTTTAGTGCTAATAATTCGTTTCGCTAAAAAAAATTCTAATTTCAAAATTAATTATGCTTAAAAGAAGTTTGTTTTTTATTTTCTCAATATCGATTATTTGTTTTTCTCATTCATCTGTGAAAAACACTAACAATAGCGAAATTACAAATAAAATAATTGTTGGAGCTGGCAGCGTCCAGGAATATAAACACTTGCTTATTGGTAAAAATGTTGGTATAGTTGCAAATCACACATCGGTTATATTTAAAACTTTAAAGCAATCTAATTTCAACGAATTAAATAAAAATAATAAATCAGCTTACACCCACATAGTTGATTCTCTTCTTAATTCTAATATTAATGTTATTAAAATATTCACTCCCGAGCACGGCTACAAAGGAGAAAAACCAAATGGCGCAAATATATCTGATGATGTGGACAAAAATACTGGTCTAGAAATAATATCACTACATGGGAAAAAGAGAAAATATGGCGAATTATTAGAAAGTGACTTAAAAGGTGTAGATGTAATGATATTTGACATACAAGATGTTGGAGTTAGGTTTTACACTCACATATCAACTCTACACTATGTGATGAAAGCTTGTGCGTTAAATAATATTCCACTGATTGTATTGGACCGACCCAATCCAAACATTCATTATGTAGATGGTCCTGTACTTGAAACTGAAAATAAAAGCTTTGTTGGAATGCATAAAGTGCCAATAGTATACGGAATGACTATAGGGGAATATTCAACTATGATTAACGGCGAAAACTGGCTAGAAGATGACTTGTTTTGCGATTTAACAGTAGTTAATATTAAAAATTACAACAGAAATTCCAGCTATAGTTTACCAATAAAACCATCTCCAAATTTACCAAATGATAAATCAATAAATTTATACCCAAGCTTGTGTTTATTCGAAGGAACAAATATAAGTGTTGGAAGGGGTACTAATGAACAATTTACTATTTACGGTAGTCCATTTTTAAATAATAAAATCTACAAATATAAATTTACACCAAAACCAAATTCAGGATCAAACAGTCCAAAGAATCAAGATTTAGTATGTTTTGGAGAACAATTAAATGATGAAACTGATTTTAATAAAATTGAATTAAAATACTTACTTAACAGTTATAAAAATAGCTCAAGTAAAGATCAGTTTTTTAATTCTTTTTTTGTTAAACTATCCGGTACAAAAAATTTACAAAAACAAATTGTTGAAGGCATTTCAGAAAAAGAAATTAGATCAAGCTGGGGGAAAGGCTTGAGAGACTTTAAAACTATTAGAACTAAATACTTGATTTATTAATTACTAGGTATTATGTATTATCTTTTAAAGTTGATTTCAATTTCTCGACGATATTAAATGCAGCCGGACATATTTCTATGTTTTTCATAGTTAAATCTGATATTTTATGAAAATCTTTTCTGTTTGTATGTGGATATTCTCTGCATGCTTTAGGTCTATGCTCATATATGAAACAGCTATTATCTTCATTTAAAAAAGTACAAGGAGATCCCTTTAAAACATAATCATTATCTGAGTCCATAGTTAAATACTGAGAAACAAACTTGTCAATTTTAAGACGTAAATGCTTAGAAATACTTGAAATATCTTTTGACGTAAAGATTGGACTAGTTGTCTTACAGCAATTTGCACAATCCAAACAATTAGTTTTTGAGAATTCATCATCATGAAGATCATTCATTAAATAATCAAACTGCTTAGGTAGCTTTTTTTTTAATTTCTTGAAAAAAGAAGTGTTTTCCTTAAAATTAAGTTTAGATAACTTAGCAATATTTTCAATTTTATCTTTCATGTATTTGTTACTATTAAAAAAACATCTCTTTGCTAAAATAATACAATTAAGTATTATATTTATATTATGAGTACAAGCATATTAAATATAGATGATGTTTCTATATATCAACAAGACGAAATTATCTTAGAAAATATTAATATTAATATTAATAAAGGTGACTTTATTTATCTTATAGGAAAGACTGGCTCTGGAAAAAGTAGTCTAATAAAAACTCTCTACGCAGATTTAAAATTAAAAAAAGGGTTAATTTCAGTTGGTGGATTTAAATTAAAAGATCTGAAGGAGAAAAAAATACCTTTTTTAAGAAGAAAGCTTGGTATTGTTTTTCAAGACTTTAATCTTCTACAGGACAGATCTGTTTTTGATAATTTAAAATTCGTTTTAGAAGCAACAGAGTGGAATGATAAAAAAAAGATAAAAGAGAGAATTAATGAAGTACTAGAAATTGTAAAAATCAAGGATTTGATTTTTAAGCTGCCTCACCAATTATCAGGTGGGCAAAAGCAAAAAGTAGCAATATCTAGAGCATTATTAAATAGTCCAGATCTAATAATAGCAGATGAACCGACTGGAAACTTAGATCCAAAAACCAGCTTAGAAATCATGAACTTGTTATTAGAATTAAATAAGAAAGGAAATACAATTCTTATGGCTACTCATGACTTCATGATGATAAAAAAGTATCCACACAAAACACTTTTATGTAATAACAAATCAATAAATGAAATTGACATTACTGGTATGAGTATAGAAAACATATACGAATGATTTCAATTTTAATCCCTTGCTATAACTACAACGCATTCAACCTAATTTGCATCTTAGAGAAAGAGGCATTGACACTTGGGTTGATTTTTGAAATTATCTGTATCGATGATGCTTCTTTTTCTAATTTAAATGAAACCAATCAAAAAATAAACACACTTACTAATTGCAAGTTTTTTGAAAGTAAAAAAAACTTAGGAAGGTCTGCCAATAGACAACTATTAGCGGACAAAGCTCAATACGATTGGCTTTTATTTATTGATGTAGATGTTACTCCAATTAAGAGTAATTTCTTGGAGATATATACAAATCAAATAAAAAAAGATTTTGAAGTTACTTTTGGTGGTTTTTACTATGAAGATAAAATAATAAACTCAAGTAGTTTAAGGCAAACATTTGGAAAATTTAGAGAACAAATACCCTGTGAATTAAGAAATAAAAATCCTTATAAATATACCATATCATCTAATTTCTTAATTAGAAAAAATGTGTTTAAGTCAATCAATAAACAAATAAAAAGTAGTAGTTACGGAATGGATTATTTGTTTGGAGCACTATTGAAAAATAATTCAATTTCTATAAATCATATTGATAACGAAGTTAATCACCATGGTTTAGATGAGAATTTAAAATTTTTAACTAAAACTAAAAAAGCATTAGAAAGCTTACATTATTTAAATGGAAATAAATTAATTGGCCAGAACGATATTACTATTTTAAAATACTATAAAGTGCTAAGTTTTTTAGGGCTAAGAAAAATCACAACTACTATTATTAACTTATTTTCGAAAAGTATTGAATCTAATCTGTTGGGCGCTAAGCCTAGTTTATTATTATTTGATTTATACAGACTATCCTATTTGTGTAATATAAAATAATTATAAAGATTTTTTAAAATCTTTATAATCTCTAATATAATCTTGTTCATCATAACTCTTGGAAGCTAGAACAAGACAAACAGAGTCTTTTGAAAAATTATTCATTTCTCTCCATATGCCTTTAGGTAAGAAAAAACCAACATTTGGACTGCTCAAAGTAATAACCTTACTATTAAAGCCATCATCTATCAATAAATCAAAACTTCCATTTAAAGCGAATAATACTTGAGATAAATCTTTATGTGCATGCCCTCCTCTTTCGCCATTTTCTGGGACATCATATAAATAATATACACGCTTAATAGTAAAAGGAATAATTTCATTTTCAACAAAAGACAATGAACCCATACCTTCAGGAGAAACTATCTTTGGTATTTTTATTTCATAAACATCTTCTATACTATTTGTTTTCATTATTCACTTTTATATATTGAAAAATCCCCCTAAGTCCAGTTAAATATTTAGGTATTACTTCTGTAATGCTAATATATTTAAATATAAACATTAAATAAACATAGTGGAGTAACTTAAAAAAAGAAAAGAAATTATAATACTTATAAAACAAAGCACCTTTAGCAAATAAAACTCTATCACTCCCAGCATCTTTTCCTGAACTAATAATATCATGAGATAAGATTACTTCATTTTGAAAAATTATATTAAGATTTGAATTCATTGCATCTCTCAAGAAGACATACTCATCGGCTGTTTGAAATATAGATCCAAGTCCAAAGTTATTATCAAATTTAATATTGTTAGAAATAATAGAATCTCTTTTAAATGCAATAACAACTGAATTAACAGAGCTTAAAGTTTTTTTATCGTGGAGTTTCTTCTTAGGGTATTGTTTAAATAGTTTACCATCAAAATCCTTCATCATAAAGGTTATAATATCTGCATTTGGATTATTAGAAAAAGCATTAAGAATAATTTTATCAAAATCTTTTACGTAAACTATATCATCATCTGCTACTAAACATATATCTGCAGTTGAGCTATGAATTGCTAAGTTTCTACTTTTTGATAAACCAATTTCATTTTTATTAATTAATTTAATTTTACCAGTAGATGGACAAGAAAAGTTACTATTCTCCGTTTGATTTATAATTAAGACAGAATTAGAATGAGAATTATTATTCACAAAGATATTACGTAAGAAGTCAAGACTATCTCTTCCTTTCGTAGAAATTAAAATTTCTAAACTAATATTTTTGTTGTTTACATTACTCATTAAAATTATATTTGAAACAAATGTAGATAAATTAATGAAAATTCTATTAATAGGTGAATACAGTGGGCTTCATAATTCTCTAAAAGATGGTCTACAATTAAACGGGCATTCAGTTACTTTATTGGGTACGGGTGATGGGTTTAAAAGATACCCTGTCGATATTTTAATAAAATCAACATTTTTTGAAATCCCTATTTTTAAATTTATAGCAAAAATAATTGATAAATTACTCAAAGTAAGTCTTAATGATATTGAGATAGGTATTAAAACTTATTTTAAAATAAAAAGATTAAAAGACTTTGATGTAGTGCAATTAATAAATGAAAACTCTTTTAAAACAATACCGAATTTAGAAATTATTTTATTAAAAAAAATTAAAAAAAATAACAAGAATTTATTTTTACTTTCTTGTGGCACAGATTATAAAAGCGTTCAATATACTTTGAATAAAAACTTTAGATATTCGATACTAACTCCATACTTTAATAATGAAAAACTAAAAAATAGCTATCGCCATATTTTAAAATATAATAATAAACATTTCAAAAAACTTCACGAATATATTTATAAAAATATAAAAGGGGTTATAAGCTCAGATTTAGATTATCACATTCCATTAAAAAAAGAGGATAAGTATTTAGGTATGATCCCTAACCCAATTAACCTAAATAAGATAAAATACAATAAGCTAAAAATAGATGGAGAAATAATAATATTTCATGGAATTAACACAAAGAACTCTATTAAAAAGGGGAATAATTATTTCCAAAAAGCAATGGAGATAATTAAAAAATTACATGGAAATAAAGTTAAATATATTGAAGTAAAAAACTTGAATTATAACGACTACGTAAAATCTTATGAAAGCTGCCATATTTTTCTCGACCAAGTGTATGCTTATGACCAAGGATATAACGCATTAGAAGCAATGGCAAAAGGCAAGGTGGTGTTTACTGGAGCGGAAAAGGAGTGGTTAGATCACTATAATTTAATAGAAGATAGTATTGCTATTAATGCATTACCTGAAACCAATTATTTAGTAAATAAGTTAACTGAATTAATTAATAATCCTGAAAAAATTGAAAGCATTAGTGTAAATGCTAGAAAATTTATAGAGAATCATCACGACTTTAAAAACATTGCAAGTATTTATGAAGACAAATGGTTAAAAGCTCTTAAGAATGAAAAATAAATTTTATCCTAATTTATTTATACCGGGAGCAGCAAAGTCCGGTACTACAACTCTTCATGAATTGTTAGATTTACATCCAGATATTTCTATGTCTAGCGTCAAAGAACCTGTTTTTTGGAATAACAAAAAATTCAATAACTATTCCAATGAAGATTGGATAAAATATAAAGAGTTATTTAATACAGACTCAAAAATAAATGGAGAATCAACAACTTCATATATGTACTACGAATCATTTATCAGTAACATTAAGATTAATTATGAGGAGTCCCCAAAATTTATTTTTATTTTAAGAAACCCTATTGATCGTTTTATTTCACATTTTTGGTGGATGAAAGGTTTAGGTCTAGAAAAAAATAATATTAAAAAAGTAATAAAAAGCAGAAGTCAATTTAAAGTAATCGATTATGATTATTACCCAAAACATTATTATCAGTTTGGACTTTACTCAAAATGGATTCAAAACTTTATTGATAATTTTGGAATTGAAAATATTAAAATAATTACTCTTGAAAATTTAGTATCCAATAGACTGGAAACAATTAATTCATGTTTTGATTTTTTAGATTTAAAAAAACTAGAATCATTACCATTAATTTCATCTAATAAAACAACTAAAATTAAATATCCGTGGTTATATCACTTTATTAGAAAATCTTCAATAAGTAAAATGAAATATACGAAGATTGCTAAATTATTTTTATCACAAAAATCTATTCAATTGATTAAAAATAAAATGAAAAAAACAATATTAAATTGGAAAACTGAAGAATTTAAATATGAGACATTAACCTCAGAATACAGAAATCAATTAAAAGATGCTGGTTATAATAATGATGTTAAAAAATTAAAAGATATTTTTGATTATCCATTTAAAGAGTGGAAAGACTTTAATTAGTTACAAATGAATTTTATAAAAACATCCATATATTCAGCTGCGAGTACTACGATAAGTTTGTTAGTGAAATTAATAACTAATAAAGTAATAGCATTATACTTAGGTACTAATGGAATGTTTTTAATGGGTCAACTAAAAGACTTTTTGAAAATTGGTAATACTCTTGGCACTATGGGTATTGAAACTGGGACTGTCAAATACACATCTGAATTAAATAATAAAGAAAAAGATTTCAAAGACCTTGTTTCTACTAGTTTTAAAATACATCTGTATAGCTCACTGATAATAATAGGACTAATACTTATTTTTTATAACTATTTAACACTATCTCTATCCAAAGAAGTAAGTGAAATGAACAACTACTTATTTAAGTATCTATTATGTTTTTCTATAGTGTCTTTTTCCATACAAACATTTATAATGTCTGTGTTAAATGGCTTAAAAAAAATTAAAATATTCATTTTAATTAATATAATTGCAACAATTATTTCAGGTGGAGTACTGATTTTTCTAGTGATAAATTACTTCACTATTGGAGCATATTATGCTTTAATATTAAGCCCAATAATAACTTTAATTACAGCTCTAGTAATCTGTATGTTTTTAAAGCCATTTAAATTAAATTTTCTTAGTTCAGTATTTAAAATAGAACATTTTAAAAATTTATCTAACTTCTCATTAATGGCAATTATGGCACCAATATGCCTTGTTGGCGCAACATTTACAGTCCGGTTTTATATTTATGATGAATTTGATTCTAATCACGCTGGCTCATGGGAAGCAATGTGGAGAATATCAGCTATATATTTATTGTTTTTAACTACGACTTTCAAATTCTATTTAGTACCAACATTTACAAACTTAGAAAATAACAACTTAAAAAAGGAGGTTTTTAAAATTTGGAAAACCACATTACCCATAATAATTATAATAACATTAGGAGTTTATATTTCTAAAGATTTAATTATTGATATTTTATTTACGAGTGAGTTTAATTTGGTTAATAGCTTAATTCTTTTTCATTTACTCGGGGATATTATTAAAATAAACTGCTGGGTACTTGGAAATGTTTTGGTTGCTAAGGCTAAAACAAAACACTTTATTTTATTTCAAGTAGAATGGTCAGTTGTATTTGTTATTTTATCAATTATTCTAGCTAATATATATGGCTTTGTAGGACTTTCAATAGCTTACTTCACTACTTACATTATACATTTTTTACTATTGAATATATATTTCAGAAAATTATTATGGAAGAATAATTAGGTGTTTTTATATAAATAAATTGTCTAGATTAACATAATTATTAGTTTCAACTTTATAAAAATCTTGGGTTATAGATTTAGCACCAAAACCTTCCTTCCAATATATTAAACCTTTATTAATAGACTGACCATTGTTCTCATTTGAATTACCAAAATCAAAAAACTCCTTTGACTTAAATACATCACCAATTAAATGAGAAAATAAAAAATCTAAACTTCCTGTAGTGTTTTTAGAGGAATCCGAAGAGATATATTGAACATGAGCAGTTGTTTTGGATTCGAATATTGTAGTAGCAGCAATTAATTTCTCTTTATTATAAACATTAAATTGTCTGATGTTATTATTAAAATTCTTTTTTAGTAATGTAATTTCACTTAATGTATGTACTGGAGAAACACCATGCTTTAAGTTCAAATTAGGTATTAAAAGAGTTTTCCAAAAGTCATCGAAATCATCAACTTCTTTTACAACCAAATTGTTTTTAACTGCTTTTTTAAGACCGTTTGATCGATCCTTAGAAAGAGATAAATTATTTTTCCTAACAACAGAAAGTACTTCCTTTTTAACAATTTCAGAATTTAATAAATGACTTATATATTTGGATTCTTCACTTGGTAAAATATGATATATAGACGGAATTGGTTTATAGTTTAAAGTTTTAATATTGTTATCAGAAAGATACTTAAGGGTAGTTTTAAAAACTTCAACAACATCATTAAATTTAGATTTTTTATCTAATATAAAACCTCCATAAGTTAAACCTTGATGAGAATAAAGTTGATCATCAACCCTGTTTGCTGGAAGGATTGATATTAATACGTCTTTTTTATATATTAGAAGAGAATAATCAAGATACCTATCACTGTGATAATCCATAAAATCTCTTAGAAACAAAAAAGTACCGTTTCTAGAATTTAGAACAAATTTGTTCCATTCTGACTTTAATTCTTTTGAATATATTTTTAGAGAATAAATAGTATAATATTTTATTTGATATGAAAATACTATTTATTTTTTAAATGCTTTTATTTCTTTTTCTTTCAACCTCTTTTAGAAGAACTTTTCTTAGTCTAAGGCTATTAGGAGTTACTTCAACATACTCATCTTTCTGTATGTATTCTAAAGCTTCTTCTAATGAAAATTTTATAGCAGGGACAATTTTTGCCTTATCATCAGCTCCTGATGATCTAACGTTACTCATTTTCTTAGTCTTTGTGATATTTATAACCATATCATCTCCTCTAGAATTTTCACCAATAACTTGTCCTTCATAGATTTCTTCCCCAGGGTTGACAAAGAACTTACCTCTATCCTGCAATTTATCAATTGAATAGGGAATAGCTTTACCCTTTTCCATAGAAACTAATGACCCATTTTGTCTTTCTGGAATACCACCTTTGACTGGCTTATACTCCTTAAATCTATGTGTCATAATAGCTTCTCCAGCAGTTGCAGTAAGCAACTGATTTCTTAAACCTATAATACCTCTAGATGGAATAAGAAACTCACATATCATTCTTTCTCCTTTAGAAACCATACTTAACATTTCTCCTTTTCTTAGAGAAACCATTTCCACGGCTCTACCCGAAACTGTTTCTGGCAGGTCAATTGTCATTTCTTCAAAAGGCTCACATTTTTTACCATCAATGGTTTTTATAATTACTTGTGGTTGCCCAATTTGTAATTCATAACCTTCTCGCCTCATTGTTTCAATTAAGACTGATAAGTGTAAAACACCTCTTCCAAAGACCATGAATTTATCAGCACTATCAGTTTCACTTAATCTGAGTGCAAGATTTTTTTCTAGCTCTTTATATAATCTATCTTTAATGTGTCTAGAAGTAACAAATTTTCCGTCTTTACCAAAAAATGGAGAATCGTTAATCGTAAATAACATACTCATTGTTGGTTCATCTATAGAAATAGTCTTGAGTGACTCTGGGTTATCAATATCAGCGATAGTGTCTCCAATTTCAAAATTATCTAAACCAACTATAGCACATATATCTCCAGGCTGAACTTCATCAACTTTAATCCTACCTAACCCCTCAAAAACATGTAATTCTTTAATTTTAGATTTAACTATAGACTTATCTCTTTTAACTAAAGAAACATTCATTCCTGTAGCTAATTTACCTCTTTGTAGTCTTCCAATTGCTATTCTTCCAGTAAAGGAAGAGAAATCTAATGATGTAATTAACATTTGTAAAGTACCTTCTTTGATTGTAGGAAAAGGAACATGATCAATTACCATATCAAGTAATGGTTCAATGTTTTCTGTTACATTTTTCCAATCATCACTCATCCAGTTTTCCTTAGCCGAACCGTAAACGGTTGGAAAATCTAATTGCCATTCTTCAGCTCCTAACTCAAACATTAAATCAAAAACAGATTCATGAACTTCTTCAGGAGTACAGTTTTCTTTATCAACTTTATTAATTACTACACATGGTTTAAGACCTAAATCCAAAGCTTTTTGTAAAACAAACCTTGTTTGAGGCATAGGACCTTCAAAAGCATCCACTAATAGTAAAACACCATCAGCCATATTTAAAACTCTCTCTACCTCACCACCAAAATCAGCGTGACCTGGTGTATCTATAATGTTAATTTTTGTGTCTTTATATATAACAGAAACATTTTTTGAAGTAATCGTAATACCTCTTTCTCTCTCTAAGTCATTATTATCTAAAATCAAATCACCTTTATTTTCATTCTCTCTAAACAACTGACAATGAAACATAATTTTGTCCACTAAAGTTGTTTTCCCGTGATCTACATGGGCAATAATTGCGATATTTTTTGTTTTAGACATGACTAAATATTAAAATTTGTGCAAATGTAAGCTATATTATTATCATAAGAAGAATTAAATAATATTTATACAGATATTAAAAAAGCAGTAACTTTGCCTAAATAAATTTTTCAATACACATGAATATTCCCAAACTTAAATATTTAGATTCAAACAACTTTATTCTTATCGCTGGCCCTTGCGCTATTGAAGGAGAAGAAATGGCATTTAAAATTGCAGAAAAAATTTTAAATATTTCTAACAAGTATAATGTTCCATTTATTTTTAAGGGAAGCTTCAAAAAAGCAAATAGAAGTCGATTGGATAGTTTTACAGGTATTGGAGATATTAAAGCTTTAGAGATATTAGAAAAAGTTTCTGCACACTTTGATATTCCTACAATTACAGATATACATGAGGCAAAAGATGCAGAGTTAGCAGCAAAATATGTAGATGTATTGCAGATACCAGCTTTTTTAGTAAGGCAAACAGATTTAGTTGTAGCAGCTGCAAAAACTGGAAAAACAGTAAACCTTAAAAAAGGACAGTTTATGAGTCCTGAAAGCATGAAGTATGCAGTTCAAAAAGTAAAGGACTCTAACAACAATAATGTACTAATTACTGATAGGGGAACTATGTTTGGTTACCACGACATGGTAGTTGACTTTAGAGGAATACCTACTATGAAATCTATCGCACCTACAATATTAGATGTAACTCATTCACTTCAAAAGCCAAATCAAACAAGTGGAGTTACCGGCGGGGTTCCTGAAATGATAGAAACAATTGCTAGAGCTGGAGTTGTAAATAATATTGATGGTTTATTTATTGAGACACATTTTGATCCTAAAAATGCAAAAAGTGATGGAGCTAATATGTTAGATTTAGAACTATTAGAAGGATTGATTTCTAATTTAGTAGATATAAGAAAAACAATAAATAATTTTTAATCATTTACTTTCCCAGTAAAAACAGAGATTTTTGAATTAATTGGATTTCCACTAGCTCTTCTAAAAGCTACAACTTGACCAGAGTGCCATACCGCATCTTCTATTGGACCATTGATAAGATTCCATAAAGGAAATTCACTTCTATTACCACCTCTATTAAATATTATTTTCAGATTTGATAAGTCTTTAGATTTAGAGACAATTTCTGATGATCGCTTAATATTTGATAAAGTATTTTCCCTTAGAGACTTATAGTCTAGATCAGTATTACTTTTTGATTCATTTGGCTTATTTAGTACTGCATTTAAAATCATCAAAGACAAAGAATGTATATGTCTTATGGTTTCCATTGTAGATCTAGAATCCTTAGATATTTTAAAATCTAAATCCGTCTTTGTCAATCCTTCACTGGCCCAATAATATCTAAAGCCTAGACCATCTATCATTCTGGACATTATATTTACCGAAGAATAGGTGTCAGGATATTCTGAAATTTGATAATAAGGAATTTCCATTTTTGATTGTGAAAAAGCTAGTTGAGTAAATACTAAAAGTAATAATAATTTTCTCATGAATATATAAATTTTTATTTCTTGATACCATACTTATCAATCAAATACACGAGTGAGGTCATCGTAGCTGCACCTAGTTCAAGTTCTCTTTTATTAACCGCATCAAATGTATCATTTGGAGCATGATGGTAATCAAAATATCTTTGGGAATCAGGCTTAAGTCCTGACAAAACATTTGTTTTGGTTTTTAGTGGCCCTATATCTGCACCACTACCTCCTAATTCAAAAAAATGTATTAAATAAGGTTTAAATAAATTCTTCCAAGATAATATTTGATCAAAATTTGATTGATTGCAATCAAAGTAAAATCCTCTAGGTGTAAAGCCACCAGAATCACTTTCTAGGGCAAAAATATGATTTTCACTTTTTTGAGCTGCTATTTCTGCATACTTATTACCACCTCTTAAACCATTTTCTTCATTCATGAACAAAACAACTCTAATAGATCTCTTGGGTTTAATTCCTGTATTTTTCAATAATCTTAAAACTTCCATTGACTGTACACAGCCAGCTCCATCATCGTGAGCACCGTCACCAAGATCCCAAGAATCTAAATGACCACCAACTACAATATATTCATTTGGAAATTCACTTCCGGTTATTTCTCCAATGACATTATGAGATAAAACATCCTTTAATTGCTTGCAGTTTTGCTTAAAGAAAAACTGGATATTATTATCAAGCTTAACCATACTACTTAGTAAATCTGCATGTTTTGTACTAATAGCTGCTGATGGTATTCTATCCTCTGGATTTATATCACCATAGCTCATAGAGCCTGTATGAGGTAGATCGTCTATTCTAAGATTCATGGATCTAACTATTACAGCTGCAGCTCCATATTTACTAGCTTCCATTGCCCCTGAATATCTTTGATCGACACATCCTCCATAGGATTCAAATGTGTTAATTAAAGAACTATTCATTGGTCTATTAAAAAAAACAATTTTGCCTTGAATATTATCCTTCCCTAGTTCCTCTAAATCTTCAACTCCAGATACTTCAATAATTTTAGCTTTAATTCCTGTAGATGGTGTAGAAATCGAACCTCCTAAAGCACAGATGTTTACCTTAATAGTATTACCAGGACTAGTTTCTATGTAAGCAAATTCAGGAATCCCTCTTACCCATTTTGGAACCATTACAGGTTGTAACCAAACTTTATCTAAACCAAGAGTTTCTAGTTCTTCTTTTGTCCAGATTACGGCCTTTTCAGCTCCTAAAGACCCAGAAAGTCTACTACCGATATTGTTTGACAAATGATCTAACCAATTATAACTTTGACCATCAGTTAGTGAATTTGAATAAATATCAGAAATCACCTCTTCATCTGTTTGTGAAAAAATAAAAAAAGGAGATAACAATAAAATAAGTATAGTATAATTTTTCATGAAAACATTAATTATTTATTAGAATATTCTATGACATTATTTTCTGAGATTTTAGTCTCATCCCCTAAAATAATTAATCTTTCTACAACATTTCTAAGACCTCTAATATTACCTGACCAATCATAAGATTTTAATAAATTTATGGCATCTTTAGTGAATGGCTTATTGGTTATCCCTTGTGATTTAGAAATTTTATCAGAAAAATAATCTACTAATAACGGAAGGTCATTAATCCTATTGTTCAGAGAAGGTACTTTAATTAAAATTACGGCAAGTCTATGAAATAAATCTTCTCTAAAATTACCTTTAGCTATTTCCTCTTTTAAATTTTTATTAGTGGCAGCCACTACACGAACATTGATCTTAATATCTTTTTGAGCTCCTACTTTTTGAATAGAATTGGATTCAAGTGCTCTTAAAACTTTAGCCTGAGCTGACAAACTCATATCTCCAATTTCATCTAAAAATATTGTTCCATTATTAGCTGCTTCAAACTTTCCAATTTTATCTTTATTCGCCCCAGTAAAAGAACCTTTTTGATGTCCAAATAACTCGCTTTCGATTAGTTCATTTGGAATTGCTGCACAATTAACCTCAATTAATGGAAAAGAAGATCTTTTACTTTTTTGATGTATCCAATGAGCAACTAATTCTTTTCCAGATCCATTAGGGCCAGTTATTAAAACTCTAGCATCTGTTGGTGCTACTTTATCAATAAGAGACTTTACCTGGTTTATACCATCACTTTCACCAATCATTTCATAGGAAATGTTGATTTGTTTTCTTAATCGGATATTCTCAATTATTAATTTCTTATTATCTAAAGCATTTCTTACAGCTGTAAGTAGTCTATTTAAGTCTGGGGGTTTAGATATATAATCAAACGCTCCTAATCTCATAGTCTCTACGGCAGTTTCTAAATCTCCATGGCCTGAAATCATTATAATTGGAGTTTCTGGCTTTATTCTTTTTGCATACTCTAAAACTTCAATACCATCCATTTTAGGCATTTTGATATCACATAAAACTAAATCTACATCATTGTTTTTTATATGGTCCACTGCAGATAATCCATCATGAGCTTCTGAAATAATAAAATCATTATTTTCTTCTTGAAGAATTTTAGTCAAAACTCTTCGAATTGCTATTTCATCCTCTACAATTAATATTTTAGACATAGCTTAATATTTTAACCATTTATATAGGTCTTTATAGCTAGGCTTTTG
>JAPKAF010000064.1 GCA_028825365.1 Flavobacteriaceae bacterium
CGTTCGACTTGCATGTGTTAGGCGTGCCGCCAGCGTACGTTCTGAGCCATGATCAAACTCTCAAGTTAAAAAACGGCGCACACTAGCTTCATATATAAATTGTAAGAATACAATCCATACGATTTTGAAGTGTGTACGACAAATTTTGGTAACCTTAACCGTCCACACTTCTCTTCTTAAATTTTTACTTTTTAAATAGCTAATTGGGTCTAAAACGCCCAATAATCCTCACTAATCTATTGAGTAAACAATAATTTTAATGAGAAAGTGTGCTGCTTATAAGCTAAAATAAAAGTAAATCAAGCATTTAGCATTTAAATAAATGCTCAAATATATCAATAAACACTAGGTTTTTTTTGATTTTTAGTCATTACTAAATTAATAATTCAAAATTCAAGATGATATTTAGTTCAAATAAAATAATAAAAATAATAAAAAAAAACATTGAGATTACTTTTCTTTTCTTATTATTGTTAATTACGATTTCAAGCACCACTATCTATAACAAAAAAAAAGTATTAATAGATGAAAATTACAAAAATTTAATAAATAATATTTATTTCCAAAAAAGTATTAACCAAATTTTTGATAATCTAGTTCCAAGATATAAAAATATTGATCATAAAATTTCTAGTGGTGAAACGTTTGATAAAATTTTAAATAATTATTCAATACCAAATGAAGAAATTAATCAGATCAAAAAAAAGTTAAATTCAGATTATGATATAAATAATCTTAAACCAAATCTTGAAATAAAAATTACTATTGATCAATCAAATAATAAAAAAATTACTTCTTTTTTATTTCCAGTCTCTAGAACAGAAAAGATTCAATTAACAAGAAATCTAGATAGTAATCTTTTTGAAAAAAAAATAATTATTACAAATTTAAATAAAAAAATTATTTTTAAGGAAGGGAAAATTACACAAAGTTTATATAAAACAGCTATTGATTTGAACGTTCAGCCAAACGTGATTATTGAGTTTGCAAGAATTTATGGATTCCAAGTTGATTTTCAAAGAGATATTAGAAAAAATGATAATTTTCAAATCATGTATGAAGTGTTTGAAGATGATGATGGTAAAATATTTGAAACAGGTAATATAATTTTTGCAGATCTAAAATTAAGTGGAAAAAACAATGCGTTATATTATTTTGAAAAAAAAGGAAGTGAAGGACACTATGATGAAAATGGTAAGAGTGTTGAAAAAGCATTGATGAAAACTCCTATTAATGGTGCAAGACTTTCTTCTGCTTTTGGAATGAGAAAACATCCTATAGATGGTTTTAATAAAATGCATAGAGGAACTGACTTTGCGGCCCCAATGGGTACTCCTATTATGGCATCTGGAAGTGGACTTATAACAAGAGCAAGATGGTGTGGTGGTGGTGGAAATTGTGTTAAAATAAAACATAATTCAACTTATGAAACTATTTATGCTCATATGAAAAATTTTGCTAGAGGAATAAAAGAGGGAATAAGAGTAAAACAGGGTCAGATAATTGGTTATGTCGGGTCGACTGGAAAATCTACAGGTCCACATCTACATTATGAGGTAGTTGTAAATGGAAAAAAAGTTAACTCTCAAAGATTAAAATTGCCTTCTGGCAAAACTCTTAAAGGAAAAGAAAGAAAAATATTTGAGGTAGAAAAAATTAAATTAGATGTTTTAAAATCAGAATTAATTATTGGATAAAATTAACTAGCAGCAACTTTCTTTTCAACTACTTTTTTATCTATACTTTTTGCAACTTTTTTAACCTCAGGTTCAAGTACTTCTTTTTTGACCGTTTCAGCTTCAGTTTTGATAATTTCTTCAACTTTTTTTTCTGAATCCACTGGCTTAATAGTTCCAGTTGCAGGTGAATTTACTCTAGCCATTCTAAGGCTTTCTTGCTCATTTTGAACTCTTGTAAAGTGATCTGCATGTTGAAAATAATTTTCAGATAAAATTTTATCTTCATTGGCTAAGGCTTCTCTCGCTAAATCATTGTATTTTTCAATAAGTTTAACGGCATTATGATTATTTCTACCTGGAACTTTTCTTTGAAAATTATCATTGTTAGAAAATTTTGACCCTTCATTATTACTTCTAAATGGAGGTCTTCTATTATTATTGCTTCTAAATGGAGGTCTTCTATTGTTATTAGTATTATTACTTCTAAATGTTACCATAATATTTTTTTCAATTTAAATTTTAGTGCTGATTATACAGCGATCATTATTGCCATAATCTTTTATGGCTTTGTTAACGTAAAAACCTTCTTCTTTTAATATTTTTATAACTTTATTTTTTTGATTAAAACCTATCTCTAAAATAAATTTACCATTTTTCTTAATCAGAATACTTGCCTTATTAATTACTTTTCTGATTTTTGAAAAACCATCAAACCCACCACTTAAAGCTAACTTTGGCTCAAAATTAACTACATCTTTTTCCAAATATTTTAAACTTAACTGTTCAATATATGGAGGGTTTGAAACAATGATATCATATTTGCCATTATTAAAATTGTCAACACTTGAGTGAAAAAACTTTACTCGATTAGTTAAGTTTAGTTGTTTTGCGTTAAATTTGCTTACATTTATACTTTTTTTAGAAATATCTATTCCAGTTCCATAAAAATTAGATCTCTCTTTTAGTATGGATAAAAGAATGCATCCAGATCCAGTTCCAATATCAAGAACTTGTAATTGCACATCTTTTGAATAAATTTTTAAAACTTGCTCTATTATTAATTCACTATCAGGTCTTGGAATTAGTACATCTTTATTAACAAAAAATTCATCTTTCCAAAACTCTTTTTTGTTTATTAAGTAGGCAATTGGTTCACCTTTTTTTCTTCTTTCAATTAAACTTTTAAATTTTCCTAATTGCTCTGAGTTCAAAATTTCTTTAGGATTTAAAATGATATGTTTTTTATCTCTTTTAATCGAGTTAGATAATAATATCTCACTGTCAAGTTGAGGATTGGCTATCTTATTTTTTTGTAGGATATTTATTCCTTCATTTAGAATATTTTCTATATTCATTTTAATTAAGATTGCTCAATTTTTCTTCTTGTGCTTGCAGCGTTAAGCTTTCTACCATTTCATCAAAGGCTTCACCTTCTAAAAAAGCTTCAAGCTTGTGTAAGGTTAGATTAATACGATGATCTGTTACTCTTCCTTGTGGAAAATTATATGTTCTAATTCTTTCAGAGCGGTCTCCAGTTCCTATTTTACTTTTTCTATCTTGTGATCTTTCACCCTCTATTCTTGATCTTTCCAATTCATAAAGTCTTGATCTTAAAATTAACATTCCTTTTGCTTTATTTTTGTGTTGTGATTTTTGATCTTGTTGAGATACGGATAGTCCTGTTGGAATATGAGTAATTCTCACAGCACTATCAGTTGTATTAACAGATTGTCCACCTGGGCCGCCAGCTCTAAACACATCAATTCTTAAATCTGAATCATTTATTTTTATATCAACCTCTTCTGCTTCTGGTAGTACGGCTACTGTTGCAGCAGAAGTGTGAATTCTTCCCTGAGTTTCTGTATCTGGAACCCTCTGAACACGATGAACTCCACTTTCATACTTTAATGTTGAATAAATATTTTTTCCTCTAATTGATGCAATAACTTCTTTGAGTCCCCCTGCCTCACTCTGAGACATGCTTATTAATTCTAATTCCCATTTTTTTTGATGACTAACTTTTTCATACATCTTAAAAAGATCTGAAGCAAATAAACTTGCTTCTAAACCACCCGTTCCAGCTCTAATTTCTATAATTGCATTTTTTTTATCTGCTTCATCCTTTGGTAATAAAAATAGTTTTAATTTTTTTTCTATGGTTTCGTTTTCTAATTTTAAATCTTTTAACTCTACTTCAGCCATTTCTTTAAACTCATTATCACTGCTAGAATCACCTAATATTTTCTCTAGGTCCTTTTTTTCTCCCTCATAAGAAAAATATTTTCTGGCGTCATCAATTACATCATTTAAATCTGAGTATTCTTTTGATTTTTCAGCAAAAAGTTTTTTATCTACTTCACCTGATGACA
>JAPKAF010000065.1 GCA_028825365.1 Flavobacteriaceae bacterium
TAAAATCAACTAAAATATTGCTGTTTTTTTTTTTCCAATAACATTTTAATCAATTTCCCACAAGAGCATAAATTTAATAAAAATAAATTTCTATGCACTTTTTCTATTTCTGTAATTATTCAACCTTTTTTGATTTGTGCTATTTAAGAACATTTAGAATTAAAATTTGAAATCGTGACTATTAAGGTTTATTATTATTATTTCATAATAAAAGAAACAAAAAAATCAAGGGTGCATAAAACTTTAACTCAAAACAATTAATCTATAATTATTATTTAGATTAATTATAAATAAATAGTTGTCAATTAAAAATAAACTTCTAAATTTGTTCTAATAATAATTTTTAATTAATCTAAATAAAAATAACATGAATAAACAATACATATTTATAGCGATATTAATTTTCTTTACAACCTTTACAATGTATTCACAAGAGTATATTGTAAAAGGTAATGTAAAAAACAAACAAAATGAAGTTTTGGCTGGGGTAAATATTACTAACAATAAAAACAGTGTTGGAACCCAAACCGATTTAAACGGAGAGTTTACAATAACATTTAATCAAGTTGATGCTTACGAATTTATATTCTCTTATTTAGGGTATAAAACCAATATAATTTCTGTTAATGTATCAGATACTACAGAAACTTTATCAATAATATTAGAAGCCTCCAATTTATCATTAGATGAAATAGTGATAACATCAAGAAGTAATGATAAAATTAGCGAAATGCCTTCTTCTGTTACTATTTTACAGAAAGAAGCCGTGACGAAGCTTACCCAGAATGCTTATACTTTAGCGGATGTTATTGATAAAATTCCGGGTATTACGTTATCTACTCAAGGAAATAGAACTAGGGGTATGAATATGAGAGGAAGAAATATGTTGATTCTGATTGATGGCATTCCGCAAAGTACTCCACTTTTTAAAACTAATAGAGAGATTAATACCATAGACGCTTCTGCTATTGAAAAAATAGAAGTAGTAAGGGGTGCAACTGCTATTTATGGAAATGGAGCAGAAGGTGGGGTTGTGAATTTTATTACCAAGAAACCAAATACTACAAAGTCTTTCGAAAGCATTACCACTTTAGGATCTACAGGTTCATTAGTAAATACAGAACACACCATAGGTAGTTCTATAAGTCAAGAGTTTAACGGAAGTAAAAATAAGTTCTCCTATTTAGTTAACGGGTCTTATGAAAGTACAGGAATTTTAAGAGGTCCAAAAAGTGAAATTCAATCTCCTGATAACGGTGTAGGAGAAACACAACGTTATAATGTATTTACCAAATTAAAATACGATTTTAATAAGAATAATAGTATTGGGTTTTTCTACAATTATTTCAGTAGTAATCAAAGTACAAATTTGTCACGTGTTAATGGTGTATATGGTGAGTCTCCTGCAACAGGTATTTTTACAGAACCAAATAGTTTACAAGCAGATCAAGGTACTAGATTTAACCATAATGCTCAATTAACTTTTAATTCTAAGAATATTTTTAAAAATACAGATCTTTCTTTTAACCTTTATAGTAACAATTTTGAAACTGTATATGCTTATTATCCTTGGTGGGGAGATGATGCTGTGGGTGGAACTAACCCAGGAGGGCAATCTAGGATACAATCTTCTAAAAAAGGAGCTCGTTTAAACCTAATTACATCTTTTAATTTTTCTGATGTTATTTCTGGTAACTTAGTATATGGTGCAGATTTAATGCAAGACAAAACAAAGCAAACCTTGCTTGATGGTAGGACTTATCTTACACCAATGAACATGGTAAATTTTGCACCATTTATGCAAGGTAAATTAGCGTTTAATGATTTTATTTTTAAAATAGGTGCTAGGATAGAAAAAATTAATATAGGTATTGACAATTATACTATATTAGATTTTAATAACGGTTCTAATGGTGGTTTACAAGTAACAGGAAAGGATTTAGATTACAGTGCTTTAACTTTTAATACGGGTTTAAGGTATAACAAAATAAAGACTTTTAGCCCTTTTGTTAGTTTTTCACAAAGTTTTTCTGTCGCAGAATTAGGAAGACAAATTAGGGTTACAGATGACCCTAATTTACTTTTGAAATTTGCTCCCGAGGCTATTATTGTTAACAATTATGAAATTGGAGCACACAGTCAGATATTTGCTAATACAAGTTTACAAGCTGTCTATTTTATTAGTACATCTAAGCTAGGTTCTACATGGTCTATTAATCCAAACACACAATTTTTAGAGGTTACTAGAGCTGCCGAAAGAGTAAATGGGTTTGAAGTTCAATTTGATACTCGTCTTTCCGATAGTTTTGATTTTGGAATTTCATATCAAATATTTGAAGGTAAAGCAGATGGGAATGATGATGGTGACACCTCTGATGATGAAGATGTTTACATAAATACAAGAAGAATTAATCCATCGGTTTTAAGAACATATTTAGATTATGATTTAAGCAAGAAACTTAACATTAGATTATCAACCGTGTTTACTGGTAGTAGAGATCGTTTTGAGCCTAATGATACTGGTGCTTATGCTTACGGAGAGGGCCCAGTAAATAGTTTTAACTACTCCAACTTATTTGCTTCATATACTTACAATGAAAATATAAAATTTCAGTTAGGTATAACCAATGTGTTTAATCAAGACTTTTACTTTACTAGGTCACAATGGGCGTCAAGAGGTAATACTTATGAAAAGGCCAATGGAGCCAGATTTAATTTATCAGCACAAATAAAATTATAAAATATTTATATTTCTTAAAGTCCTCAATGGGCTGGTAGAAATCATCAATATGAAAAAGGAAATGGTCTTAATTTTAAAGTAGCACTTAATAGAAAATATAATTATTTTAATTAGTTATAAGTGTTATTTATTCACATAGCTTCAATTTAGAAATTGAGGCTATGTCTTTTTTATGCCAATGTTAAATGAAACAAATTAATTTTAGAAAAACGATACTTAAAATTCATTTATGGGTTGGACTTTTGTCAGGACTCATTATTTTTATAATATGCATAACTGGATGTATATATACCTTTCAAAAAGAAATTAAGTTATCTATTTACCCTTACTATTCTATAGAAAATAGTAACTCAAAAAAACTAACTTTAAAAAAACTACTAGAATCTTACGAAATCCAATCTAATAATAAAGTATTGCAGATTTATGATTTTACTGAAGAATATAGAAGTACAATTTTAAAAACTTCAAAAAATGATATTTTATATTATAGTTATATAAATCCTTATACTGGCGCGTTATTAAAAGAAAAAGAACAGTTAAAAGATTTTTTTACTGTAGTTCTGAAAATTCACAGAAACCTATTATTGAAAAAAGAAATTGGTAGAAAAATTGTTGGGTATTCTGTAATTATTTTTATCATTTCGTTAATTACAGGAGTTATTTTATGGTTTCCAAAAAACATAAGAATATTTAAATCTAAAAAAGGGTTAAAATCAAAATTTTCGATTAAAAAAACTAAAAACTTAAAACGAATACTATATGATTTACATAGTGTTTTAGGGTTTTATGGTTCTTTTATTCTTATAATAATAGCAATAACTGGTTTAGGCTGGACTTTTTCATGGGTAGATGAAACCCTTTATAGAATGGTAACTTTTGAGCAAAAGGAGAAAACAAAAGCTGTTCTTATAGATAGCACGGCATTGTCATATCATACTTTAGATATTGCAAAGAATAAAATGAATTACAATGAAGAAAATAGGCAATTATTCCTTTATATTTTACCAAAAAAACCAACATTACCTTTAAAAATATCAGGATATCCAAATGATGATTCTTATGGTAGTTCAGATCATTTTTATATACATCCTTTAACAGGGAATAGTATAAAAACCGATTTAGATATTAATAAAAAAAGAGGCACAAAGTTTCGGTCTTTATACTATGATATTCACACAGGGAGCATATTAGGTATTTGGGGTAAAATAATTGTTTTTATAGCGGGTTTAATTGGTGCGTCATTACCTATAACAGGTTTTTTTTTATGGCGAAATAAAAGAAAAAAAATTAGATAAA